>JAQYWP010000096.1 GCA_029379285.1 Rhizonema sp. PD38 | reverse complement strand
GGTAATGGTGCTAATTCAAACACCTCTTGAGCCATTGTATTGAATGCTTTAACTACGTGACTATTGGGAACTTCTTTAGCTAGCTTCTCTGCCAGGGATTCCTCAATTGCCGCATAAGCAAATCCTTCAGGAATATCTTGGTTGTTGCAGTCGATGATGATTTTACCGTTCAAAACTTCAGGATTGGATAGCAAATGCTTTGGCAAAATGCCACGTGCCGTCCACAAAATCACATCCGCAAAAGCCGCAGCCTCATCATTAGTACCACCTTGCGTTTTCAGTGCTGCGAATTCAGCCACTGACTTTCCTTTTTCGGCATCGCGGGAACCAAAAAAGACGTGATGCCCCTGTTGTGCCCAGAGAATACCTAGAGAACGCCCCATGTTGCCACTACCGATGATTCCTATTTTCATAACTTATAGCTTCAAGCCCCATCCAGATAAGCCCACAAATACTATCTCGTTATATATTATACGCGCAATTTTGAAGATAGGCGCTTGTGGTGTGGCGATCGCTTGATTGGAAGAGGCGGGTAGAGTTTATCAAACAAGCGTGTCGCCATGCCAGGGTATGAGATTTTCAATGAAGTCAGATTTAATTAAGTGTCAGTCTCTTTCTAGATATGCAATCATACCACTATTCAGGCAGATACTACTTGTTTAGTGTGATAGCAGGCACATGACTACAGAGACTGACATACAGAAAAGTTTAGCCCCAATGCTAAACATTGCTCGGAAATCTCAACCTAAGTTGCGCTTAAGTATATATAATAGGCAATGGGTAATTGAGAAAAAGGGATACGATTATAACGGTTCCTTGATAATTATTTTTCCCATTACCTAGTATTCATGACTAGCGTTGGTATATGTAACTAGCGCGCTTACTTTACAAAACTGTTCTTACCACTTATCATGGCTCTTCCTTAACGGGAACGTCTCCTATACCGCTTAGATTTGGCCACTTCTTTAGCTTTACGCTTGTGTTTCTCCAAGGGAGTTTCAAAGTGACGATGTTTCTTGAGATCTGGAAAAATTCCTGCCTTGGAAACCTCTCGCTTAAATCGACGTAAGGCTGACTCAATTCCTTCATTTTCGCCCATAATTATTTGTGTCATTCTCTGTCCTCATTTAATTAACTGAAATTGGTGCTTGAATGGCTAGATACAAACAATCTAGTACAATGCAAGTAAAAAAGGGCAGAATCGTTATCTGCCCAAAATACCCGAGAGTTAAATTCTTTGTTTGGGATGAAACGATTGGACAAAGGACCAAGACTCATCTCAAAGCTTAGTAACGGCGATTGTATCCTCCTCCGCCACCACTGCCCCTTCTGTCACCACCAAAAGAACCTCTGTCTTCACGCGGCTTAGCCTTATTAACTTTTAAATTTCGACCCATCCACTCAGCAGTGTCAAGGGCTTCAATCGCGGTAGCTTCTTCGGCATCTGATCCCATTTCTACAAATGCAAAACCGCGTAGACGTCCAGTTTCCCTGTCTTTCGGTAACTGGACACTCTTAACAGTCCCATATTCTGAAAAGACTTGTTTTAAGTCGTCCTCCGCAACTTCATATGATAGATTACCTACATAAATTGACATAAAACATCTCCAGAACCAAGTAGTGTAGAGATTTAGATTCGGAGAGACGCTTGTAAATGAATAAGAACAAACTGCATAACCGAAAATAATCCTCGATCATAATAACATATAATTTCGCACCTGTAACCGAACTGTAGATTATATTCCATAAGGGGTAGTAGCGTTATAATCCAAAACAGATCAGCTCAACTAAAGTATATAAACAATTGTAACGTAATTCGCACTCCCATAACTTTGCTTCAATTTTGTGCCGTTATGTGTCTCTTGTGCAACATTAGTAACAAATAATCAAGGACTGTGATGGGACGAGATCATCCCATTTCAAGCCCAGCAATAATCTTGAAAGTAGGGTTTTAGTAATGTACATGAAATAAAAGACGGATTTATGTATGCATAAAAGCGGATACTAGGTCTAATTGAAAGGTAAGCTTTATAACATGTATTACAAGAAATACAACGGTAATTAGATGAACCACTTGTAGTTCATCCAATTGGGTGAATGCGATGTCTTCCTTAAGAATATACCCTGAAAGTAATAGCGATCAGCAAATAACTTGCCTTATGAACCTTGTCTACTGAAGGTTGAGCGCTAATTATCCTCTGTTGCTTGTGTGTAAAAAGGTTAAAAAGTGGATGAAACTGTGAAAGTATCGCATACACCAGCAGATTCTCAACAAGGAACGTTGCCCTTGCTGGAAAGAATTGCTGCAAACTTACCGGGGATGATCGTGCAATTCCTTCAACGACAAGATGGTTCCCAATCTATCCTGTATGCTAGTTCTGGGTGTCGGGAGCTATGTGAACTAGAGCCAGAAGAAGTGCAAAAGGATTTTCAGTTTCTTTCCAAACAAATCCATCCACAGGATATAAAAGCCTTTAACGAAGCCGTCGCCACCTCTAGTGCTACTCTTGCACCTTGGGATTGGGAAGGTAGAATTATTACCCCTAGTGGCAAAATTAAGTGGATTCAAGGAATATCCCGTCCCTCTCGACAAGGAGACAACATTGTTTGGGACGGTTTGTTGATGGATATCACCGAACGCAAGCAGGCAGAAGAATTACTACACTTGAAGGCAAAACGCGATCGCCTCTTAGCACAAACTTTATCCAGAATTCGTTCTTCCCTTGACTTAAACCAAATTCTCCAAACGACTGTTAAAGAAGTCAGGCAATTTTTGCAAACAGATCGAGTTTGTATAGCATTGAGGGATACAGATATTCATTCAAAAATTCTTGCCGAATCAGTCGATCCCCGATATCCATCAATCTTAGGCTGGAGAAGTGACAATGACACTCATCCGTCAGAGTTTAAAAAACTACTCATGACCAATCGCGTGCGAATAGTAGAAGATATCACGCAAATAGCCGTATCTCCCCATTTGACGGCAATGTATCAAAAATCTCAAACGAGAGCTAGCTTAGCTGTACCAATTATACTGGGCGAGGAATTATTTGGTGCATTAGTTGCTAACGAATGTAGTGGACCACGTCATTGGACTTCTATAGAAATAGATTTACTTCAACAGATGTCAGAACAGGTAGCGATCGCAATTCAGCAAGCACAACTCTACCAAGAGCTAGCACGACTTAACACTAATTTGGAACGTCAAGTAGAAGAGCGCACCGCCCAATTGCAGCAAAAAATGCAGGAAATTCAAGAACTCAGCCGCGTGAAAGATGTCGTTTTGCACACAGTTTCTCACAATCTAAAAACTTCGGTGCTTGGTAACTTGATGGTATTAAATAATTTGCGGTGCAGTGAAGAGGTAAACATTACGATATCTCGTTCTATTGTTGATCGCATGATTCAAGGTAACGACTATCAATTGGCAATGATTGAGTCATTATTAGAAATTCATACAGGCGAAGAAGAAGTTGTACCTCACCGTGAAGAAGTTAATTTTAGCACATTGCTAAAGGCAGTTATCAAAGATTTGGAGCCAACGTTGAACAGGCATCAAGCGACTGTGAACAATTTGGTACGTGAAGATTTACCGCTAGTCGTAGCGGCTCCAATGCAGTTGCAGAAAGTTTTTGTAAATTTGTTTACTTATAGTTGGCAACACAACCCACCAGGATTAAAGTTCACCCTGAAAGCCATAGTTGAGGCAGGAATGATTCGCTGTACGATTCAAAATAATGGCACGAGAATGAAAAAGCTAGATTGCGATCGCTTGTTTGATTTGTATGTATGCGCTCCACAAGCCCCTTGTTCCACAGGTATTGGCTTAAAAATGTTTCTTAGTCGGCGAATTATTAAAGCACATGGCGGGGAGATTGGTGTCGCTAGTAAACCCAAAGGTGGGTTTACTTTCTGGTTTACATTACCTTTAGCAGCTGCACCTAATTAACCGCTATTAGCGAACGCCTATGAAGCCAGCCCGCGCAATTGCTTCTTGCCCCTGATTTGTCAGTAAAAGTTTGGCATAAGCATCACCTACCTGTTGCGATGTTTCTTTATTCTGCTTGATAATCACATACAAGTTAGAGGTGAGTGGATAACTGCCATTTTTGATTGCTTCAGCATTGATTTGGTTGCGCTGATGCGGGCATTGCTGTGGTGGCACGAGAGGTTTGAAGTAAGGAGAAATTGCCCGCGTGGATGTAACACTCAGTGACAAAGGTTTCACCATACATTGTGGCACCAAGGCACGGGCAGAACCGTAATACAAGCCGCCAGGAGTTTTGTTGACTAGGCGCAGTCCCTCCGTAGCGGAGTTGACGTACTGTAGGTTCGGGCTAGATGTTGGTAGAGCAAAATTTTTATCACCAGAGAAAACCACTGTATCTGCATCTTCTCGGTGTTGGGAGAAAGGGGTAATGGGCAAATTAGGTCCGCCCAATAGTTTCCAGTTGGTAATTTGCCCCTGATAAATCTGTTGCAACTGCTGAATAGTTAAGCTAGATACCGGAAGAGAAGGGTTAACAACCACTGCGATCGCATCAATACCTACCTGACGAGCAGTAAGTGTGAAGCCACGTTGCTGAGCTGTCGTTAATTCAGAAGGCGTGAGGGGACGTGAAGATTGAGCAAAGTCCAATTCTCCATTGAGCAACATGCTAATGCCTGAGCCTGAGCCAGGGCTTTCGTTAGTCGGGTTAACGTAGTGCAACTTTAATTCAGGATGTTCGCCCTGGATCTGGGAATCTACCATTTGCCTGATAGGTGCCCAAGCTGCACTACCACCATAATTGAATACACCGGGCGGAACAGAGGTAATTGACTTAAAAGTTGATGTAGTAGATGAGGCTGTGCTTGAAAGTTTTTGGGAGGAAGAGTCAGCAGTGATTCCAGAGAATAAGTGAGACTTTAGCATCCAATAAAACATTCCCCCAATCACCATCAGTGTTAGTACTTTACCAATAATTATACCTCTAACAAATACTCCTAGTTCTTCATTAATTAAAGGCTTTCTTTTGGTTTTCATATCATTCTTTGTAGTTATATTGATGACATTTTTTGTAAAGGACAAGTAGTGGCATCTGCTAAAGATTTTATGAGTTCCTGCTATAAATACAACGTTAATCTTTAGTTGATGAAACTCTAATATATAGTTATATTAAGGTTTTGAAATTGGAGTTGGCGCATTTAGAGGTGAGCTAATGTGGGAGGGAAATTGATTTGGTTGGATCTGAACCAGTATTCTTGGATAAATAAATATATAAAATAAAACTGCGACTCCTAGACTAGTGATAGTGCCAATGCTTATTCCGGACAACAAAACAGAGTTTTTCTGTGGTAGCGAAGAATGAGTGTCAGTGCTTTTGTCCACAACGAGCTGTTGAGGTTTGACTCGTAACTGTGACTCGATAAACTTACGTTGTATGTTTGCTGGGAGCAAAGGTAGCAAAGAATTACCAAGGGCTTTTTGCGTCTGTCGTATCGGGACTACGAGTTTTTGCCGCATAGTTGACTGTTGCGTAACGTACTCAGCTATCATTGCAGGCATTTTATCCGGCGATGCTAGTCGCTGTATCGCTTGCAAAGCCTCACTTGCTGAATTGTATCGCTGTCGAAAATCATAGCGGATCATTTTGTCTAAAACACCTGCTAATCTGGGGCTTACATGTACCAAATGATCCCATATAATTTCAGCAGTATGTTCATCTTTTTGCAATTCGTCTGGCTTTAACCCTGTCAAGGCTTGAATCCCAACCATACCCACAGCATAAATATCGCTGCTGAGCCTTGGATAACCTGATGCCTGTTCGCTGGGCATATAGCCGGGAGTCCCCACAATCACAGTCATGTATGCCTGTGATTGAGTGTTATCTACACCAGTCCCAATTTGCTTAATCGCCCCAAAGTCAATCAAAACAATTTTACCATCACTTTTACGTCTTATTAAGTTAGAGGGTTTGATATCACGGTGAATGACGTTATTTTGATGGACAAAGGCTAACGGTTCGAGAATACCCTGCAAGAGGTTAATCACATACTCCTCACTCCACAGCTTTTGGGGTATGAGTTCATCGCTTAATGAATTGCCTTCAATCAATTGCTGAACTAAGTAAAATTTCCGTTTTTCTTGAAAGTGTGCTAACAGATGGGGAATTTGGTCGTGGATTCCCAAGCGATGTAAAAGTTGTGCTTCCGAGTAAAATAGACGGTTGGCTACCTTTAGAGTCTCGCTGTCAGTTGTCAGAGGCTTAAGTTGCTTGACGACACACTTAGTGTTAAAAAGTTTGACATCTATAGCAACGAAAGTTTGACCAAACTTACTTACCCCTAAAGATTCGATGATTTTGTAACGTCTGCCTAGTAATTCACCCAACATAGTAACGAACAGTCATTATGCGAAACTATACTACATTCACTAAAAGCTTATCTAAAAATTCAGAGGAAATTTATAATTTTTAACCTTATTTACCATAGCGATGGCAACTTTTACGATTATAATGACACACTTCATCTACCACCACACGACGTACATCTTTACTGTTGGAGGTATTGACAATTCAAATAGAATTTGCTCTGATTCGAGCCAAAGTAGAATATAAGCACAAAAGGCTCACACTCAGTAGCACTTAGTTAAAGGAGCCAGACTGATAGCATATATTTACGTACTTTGTTTGAACGCAACTTGGTATCACTCATGGCAATCGGATTGAGAACAGTGCAAAAGTGGTGGAGAAAAGCTTTTTCTACACATACGCTTACGGCGGATGTCATCTTGTCTGAATATAAAGCTTGGAGCGATCGCTTCATGTTGGAAAGGTTGCGTTTGGGACTGTGGATTGCCATTGGTTGTGAATTGACATTCATTTTACGGGATATTTGTCAAGCAGCTTTTCACTTTCCTGAGCTGGCAAAGCTGACACCAGAAATTAAAGACCTTATTTATACGATCAATATCTCGATATTTCCCTGTCTGTTAGGATGCTTAATTCTCCATAAGACTAAGATCGCTCGTCGTTATCCTGGGTTGGTTTTTTTATGCCAATCCTTTTCCATTACTCTGGTTGAGCAAATTGTCGCCACAGTCAAAGGTTTTGCTTTTCCCGATCAATTAGCGTGGATCGCAACGTTCCTAACTCAAGCTACGTTGATACCAACTCGCTGGCAATTCCATTTAGCGTCACAGTTAAGTGTGTTTATTTATTACTTCGTGGTCAATACAGCCATCAAACTCAAAAGACCTCCACCTTACAGTGAGCATCCACTCTACGGTGTGACGTTGATTTTATCACTATTTTGGATATGTTTGATCTGCGATTTAGCAGTGTATTTGTACGAACGACTGCAACGTTCCGAATTCTACGCCCGTAAAGAACTTGAGATTGCTTATGAGAAATTAGGTGTTGCAGAAGCTAAGTATCGCAGTATCTTTGAAAACGCAATTGAGGGTATTTTTCAAAGTACTCCTAACGGTCGTTATATTACTGCAAATCCCGCATTAGCTCGTATACTTGGCTACTCTCATCCTGAAGAAGTCACAGCAAATTTTACTGATATCGAACACCAACTCTATGTCAATCCAAAGCGTCGGGCTGACTTTGTGCGTTTGATAGAAGAGTATGGCAGTGTGTCAGAGTTTGAATCTCAAGTTTATCGCCAAGATAAAAGTGTTGTCTGGATTTCAGAAAATGCATACGCCGTGCGCGATCATACTGGACAACTGCTTTTCTATGAAGGGATGATTGAAGATATTACCAAGCGCAAGTTAACCGAGGCAGCACTTCAAGAACAGTTTATTTTTTTACAAGTGTTAATTAATACGATACCAACTCCAGTATATTATCAGAATGCTCAAGGGATATATGTAGGTTGTAACAGAAGTTTTGAAGAATCTTTGGGATTGAATAAACAGCAGATTATTGGTAGAAATGTGTACGATATCGCACCTAAAGATATGGCGGAGCAATACAAACAAGCAGACAAGGTATTATTTGAAAAAGGGGGAATTCAAACTTATGAAAGTAATGTTCTATACAAAGATGGGAAAAAGCATGATGTGATCTTTTATAAGGCAACTTTCTCTAAATCAGATGGCACTCTCGGTGGATTGGTAGGCGTGATTCTAGATATTAGCGATCGCAAGCACACTGAACAAGCACTACGAGTATTTTTTCATGCGGTTTCCCACGACTTACGCAACCCGGTGTTGGGGACTTTAATGGTACTGCGGAATTTGTTAAACAAGGCAGAGGCACAAGCAAGCAATTCTCCTTCTACCGGGAGCATCCCCGTACCGCGTTCGATTTTAGAACGGATGGAGCAAAGTAGCGATCGCCAACTTAACTTGATTAACTCGTTGATGGAAACTCATCTCAATGAAGTGCAAGGTGTTGTCTTACAACTTCAAAGAGTGCAACTGCATACAATTGTGGAAGCAGCGATCGCGGACTTACAAGCAATACTGACAGAAAACCAAGCGCTCCTGACGAATTTAGTTTCAGCAGATTTACCATTTATCAGTGCCGATCCCATACAACTGTGGCGAGTCTTTTCTAACTTGATTGTTAATGCTGTTAAACACAATCCACCAGGCTTAAGTATCACCCTCAATGCTGTCGTTCGGGAAGATAAAATTTATTGCACTGTCTCTGATAATGGTGTGGGTTTGAGTCAACAACAATGCGCGAGGCTATTTGATCTCTACTTCCGAGGTGATCGTGTCCGTAATTCTGTTGGTTTAGGGTTGGGATTGTACCTGTGTAAGCAAATTATCACTGCTCATGGTGGCGAAATTGGTGTAGAAAGCTCTTTGCAAGCAGGAGCAATATTTTGGTTTACTTTACCATTAATAATGACAGAAGTTGGTGATAGGTGATTGGTATTTGATGTGTGTTTTTCCATACCGTTTATTCAATTTTTTGCCGCAGTGATGGCGTTAGAATCATTAATCCTCTGACAACCTCTTCAGGAGTAGCTGTGCCATTGGTTATACGATCAGTGATTGTCATCACCTCCAAGGCTAGATGTGTGGGAATTCCGGTTGATGTCAGCCGCTTTAATTCTAGAACGTCGATGCCTGCTGCCATTCCCTCCAAATACTCCTCTACAGTCACTCCCAAGTCTTCAATCTCTGACATCCTTATCATCTCCTAATTGCGTTTACGAGAACCATTCTTAGAAGCCATCATTACTTCAAAGTAGATTACTATACCTTACATTCTATCAATCAAGTACATTGGATATTGAGAGCAGTTACAAGTACAAATTGACCGCGTCGTAGATGCTTCAAGTTTACAAATGTGAGGAAAGCAAAATTTTTATTGCAAGAAACTTAAATGCGACTTATTTCTTGAGAAAATATTATTGAAGAACAGTAGAACTGACAATGAACGCACAGGCACCCAACTCAAGGGGACAGCAGCAGGAGCAATGGATGGATTCCTCGCCCAAACCGAGAGATTGGTCATGGCCGTTCTGGCATGCGGTACCACTCTACCCCTACGGTAGGCGGCGAACACTTTGCAGGGAAATACTTCATCACAGTATTTGGACATTCGATCAGCTTCAAGGTACGCTCTACACCGTCGTGCCGATTCGTATGACTGTCATAAAACTTTCATCAGGCGGTTTCCTTGTATATGCACCCGTTGCTCCAACAAGAGAGTGTATCCGCATCCTCAAAGAATTAGTCGCTCTTCACGGTGATGTTAAGTATATCATCCTACCAACGAGTTCCGGTCTAGAACACAAAGTTTTTGTTGGTCCCTTTGCTCGCTGCTTTCCTTCTTCACAGGTTTTCGTTGCTCCCCATCAGTGGAGTTTCCCGTTTAACCTACCACTCAGTTGGCTTGGCTTTCCCCAAAAACGTACCCAGGTACTCCCAGAGGACATAAGCGAGGCTCCCTTTTCTGATGACTTCGACTACGCAGTACTAGATATTAACCTGGGACAAGGAGCTTTCGGAGAAGTTGCACTCCTCCACAAGCGATCACGCACCTTACTCGTGACCGATTCTATCTTGTCTGTGTCAGAAGATCCACCCGCGATCGTCCAATTAGATCCGTACCCCTTGCTATTTCACTCCAGAGACAATGCCTCTGAGGTGATTGAGAACAACGAAGCAAACCGTCGTAAGGGATGGCAACGCATTTCATTGTTTGCGATTTACTTCCGTCCGAGTGCGCTTTCCATGACTGGATTGTGGCAGATGTTGCGCGATGCTTTAAAAGCGCCGGATCACTCAGCAAAGGCATATTTCGGTTTATTTCCATTTCGATGGAAAGAGAATTGGAAGCAGTCATTTGACGCACTACGAGGGCAGGGGCGTCCATTTGTCGCACCAATTCTGCAAACCCTCATTCTTCCCCAAGCACCAAAACAAGTGCTTGACTGGGCTGACAAAATAGCAACTTGGGATTTTCAGCAGATTATTTCCTGTCACTTTGATTCCCCAATTGAGGTTCTTCCGCATCAATTCCGCAACTGCTTTAATTTTCTTGAGAAGAAACCTGACACTATAGTCAATATATCTGAAAGCCCAAACCATCCCTTACCGGAGGAAGACTTTCGCTTTATCAGGGAACTTGAAGCAGGTTTAATCAGAAGTGGCATTGCAACACCAGTAAGTGAGAAGGCGTCAGCAGCTACAGACAGCGATATTAAAGGTAGTTTTTTATAACATCAAACTCTGTACCTAAGCTCGACTTTATTCCAAATCAAAGAACGAAACCTTGTGATCTGGCGGCAACTCCAGAGTTTAGGAAAAGGTTTTTCCACTGTCACTGATTTGGGCGATCTTGAAAAAGTCAAACATATTATTACACAGAGGTTTCAGCGTAGGCGATGCCCTTGGCAACGGATGTGCGCCGTATTGCACACCCTGGAAAATGGATAAAGTCGAGCTAAGCTTCATCTTATGTAGCTCATAAGTTAAAAAAATATACTGGTCAGAAACGTAACCGAGCCTTTGCGTATGCACCGTTTTTAGACATCTTTAAAGACTCATAGGCTTAACTTTCAACAGCATACTTAAGTACAGCGCAATTTTTCATAGCATCAAACTCCATACCCATGCTTTATCTTCTGTAGATAACTTAGGAGTACAAAGTTTGTTGTAATCGATCGCCAGTTCTAGCCGAGCGCGATCATACACTCTATGTAACAAAGGTTGCAATTCTAGCAATGGCTCTTGTTCCCCAACACGTAGAGGAATCGGAAAAGCTGGTATTGGCTGTCTCATATCAAAGGCATACAGTTGTGCCTTCGGACGTTGAAGACTGCGAGCGATTAAGATGCGATAGTCTGATAGCACTGCGCCAATCATGGGAAAAGGTTCACCACCCCGCAGTAAATCTATTTCAATTAAGTGAGTAGCAATGGTAAGAATCTTTTGTCGTTTTTGCTGGTAAGCATTACGTCCTTCACCAGTGCGTTTATTTTTAGGCGATAATAGTTCAATGGTCGTTATCACGCTTCCTGTAGCACCTTCACGAATCTCTAAGAAGCCTTCTTGGACTTCCTAAGCTATTGGAATCTCAATATTAAGAGGTTGAACAACTGTAGCAAGGGTTGTGGCTGGAGTTTTATTCACAATTGCAGTGATAGATACATCCGGAATGCCAACTAATAAGCTTTCTTCAGCTTCACTCAAATAGACACGCTTTTCTACAGCAACACGGTAATCTCGACTGAGACAATCATCAAGCGCATCGGCAATTGCCACAATCATCCGACTGTGAAACTCTGGCCATAGTTCTGGGTTTTCCAGATAAGGATTCATGCCAGGCAAAGGAGAGGGCATGGACTTTGGCTATGAAACGTTATATCTATAGTACATAAAGATATCTTGAAAATAGGGCTGTTCGCCCTTACAGGATATTGAATGTGTAGCGAAGTTTTAGTAAAGGCATGACCAGCATAAGCTTCGCTACAATAGTGCAGTGTTTTGTCTACCCAGGTATTAGAAGAACCATGAGTTATCATCAACAGGACTACAATCCTAGCGGCGTAGGTCAAATTAATGGTAATCTCTTTGGTTTACCATTTGATTACGAGTCGGCAAACTTAACTGTTTTTAGCGTCCCGTGGGAAGTCACTGTTTCCTATGGTATAGGTACAGCTAAAGGGCCACAGCGAATTCTGGATGCTTCGACTCAATTGGATTTATTCGATTTTGATAATCGTGATGGATGGAAACAGGGAATTTTCATGGTGGAAATTTCCCAGAAGCTTCTAGAGAAGAATGAATATTATCGCACCTTGGCGGCGAAAATTATCCAGCGATTAGAGCAAGGTAAACCGCTGACAGACACACCTGATTTAACACCAGTACTTACAGAAATCAATCAAGCTTGTCAACAGGTAAATCAATGGTTGTTTGAACAGTGTCAGGAAGCAATGAAGGATGGCAAAAAAGTTGCTGTGATTGGTGGGGATCACAGTTCACCGTTAGGTTATTACCAAGCTTTGGCAACTCACTACCCAGACTATGGCATCTTACACATTGATGCACATGCGGATTTACGCAATGCCTATGAGGGATTTGAGTTCTCTCATGCGTCGATCATGTATAATACGATGAAAATTCCGCAAATATCTAAGTTAGTACAGGTAGGGATACGCGATATTTGTCTCGATGAAGTGCAAATGGTTGAGCGATCCCACGGTCGAATTATCGCTTACTATGACCCAGCCATCAAACAAAAGCTCTATTCTGGAACCACTTGGATTGATTTGTGCCAAGAAATTGTCAGTCATTTACCGGAATACGTTTACATTAGCTTTGATATTGATGGACTCGATCCAAAATACTGTGCAAGTACAGGTACTCCTGTTCCCGGTGGACTGGAATTGGAGCAAGCATATATGCTGTTTCGTGAATTGATCGAGAGCGATCGCAAAATTATTGGCTTTGATCTGTGCGAAGTTGGTGATGCTGAGTGGGACGGCAATGTAGGTGCGCGGATAGTTTACAAGCTGGCGAATTTGATGGATTTATCCCAAAAAAGAGTATCGGTGCTCCCCTAAAATTTGAGGATGTTCAGCAAGCGTGGCAGAAAACTTCTGTCTTATAGTCAGTTTACAACTATTGGCAAAGCCTACTTTGGCTTTCGATCTAAAAACGCTTGAGGTTTGATAGAAAACTTGTTATTACTGATTCCACGATCCTCGCTCGTTAACTCAACAGTTTTTAGCTGATTTCCAAGTGCCGTGGAAGCTGTGGGGAATGACACTGGGCAATCTTAGTTTACATAAGGGTTCCTCATCTAAATGATCGCTATCAAATACCCAAACTTCACTCCTATCGGCATTGCCGTCGTATACAACCGTAATCACCCAACCACTTGCACTTCTTTCGGGATCTGGAACGTAGATGGGTTCAGAAGGATAGCGATCGCCACAATCAGCAATTGTCAGGGTGTCAGTTTTGTGATCGAAACGTGCCATCGCTGTGAATAACTCGCTGCGATTATCTTTTCTATGAGGATGCACGACAAGATAAGTTTGGTGAGCGTCAAGCCCTCGATCTTGAGGGGGTACAACCGGAAATTCGCAATGAAGATCCATGATTTCTTGAGTTGCCTTAACTTTGCCTTGAATCGGATCGAGATGTATTTCCCACAAGGTACTCACTGCCAAGGTATGAGTGTCACCTGTCGCGACTTCTTTCAGATATTGGTTGGTTTGAAAGTCGTCATAACGGACAACATTAGCGATCGCCATTCCACTCTCATCCACATAACCATTACCAAAATGCCACTGATACCAAGGTTCTGTTTCACCGCGACTGACAAGCGATAAATTTTCTCGGTCAAAAACCAGAAATTGAGTACCAATTTGCGGTTTCCATTCCAAAGCATCACTGTAGCAGATTAATCTAGCTAACACTGGTAGAAGATTGACTCTTACCGGAGGAATGAAAAATATGAGATACTGCCCAGCTAAGACAAAATCATGCACTAAAGCGATTCCATCAAGTTCAAACGATGTCTTTTGCAGAATTTTTCCTGTGAAATCGCTCTTGTAAATATTTAGTTTGCCATTTAATCCAGGAGAAATACCAAAGTTAAATATCTCACCTGTTTTAGGATCGATTTTCGGATGAGCAGAATAAGGCAATTCACCATTCAACGAGCCTAAATCATCTTTCCCTAAAGTGCTGAGTGTCTGTAAATCCAAGGCG
>JAQYWP010000819.1 GCA_029379285.1 Rhizonema sp. PD38 | reverse complement strand
AGTCATTAGTGATCGCCTATTTTTGGATCCACCTCACAAAATCGCATTGCTCCCGAGTTGTTTCCACTCCGGTATTCACGACAACTGTAGGATAAACCTCAATTGCCAAAATATAGAAGCAAAGGTAGATTGGCAGGAATAACTTACCCTAAACAGGCACTCTCATTTGATATCGAAACAGGGTTGATCCGATTGCCATAAGGTCACACATTCAAAGCTGACTAAGGGTTTGATAGTTTGTCCATTGTGATGCCACACAATATCAAGTTTCATAATATTCAGGAGTTACGAACACTACATCGTAATTGAATCCCCGTGTTTTTAAGCCGGAGAGAAGTCAATATTATGTCAAAAAACTTTGACCAACCATCAACGAGAATAATGCAAAAGGAATTAACATTCCAGTGGACAGGTGCAAGATATAAGCTAACCCACAGCATAACCAGTATACTTACGTTTATAAGGCGCATGAAAACCCAAAACTATATCTTGTTTCGGTACGCCCAAATCTTCTAAGTCACTAACAATGCCAATTTCTGTACCATCATGTTGAACCCAAATTTTATCATCCTTTATATCTAAATGCAGCACACAACCATATACACGTCGTATATTCCGCCAACCAACATGAACTAATTGATAATGGTCATGTTCTTTATCAAAAACTACTTGTGCTTCTACTTCTTCACTTATGCTTTTATAATTGCTATACTCCGTCAGCAATCTTTGAATATGTTCCCGATATCGTTCTACCTTATCCATTTGACAATTGCCTCTTCTTCTGACTCGTAAACAATTAAACTAATTTGATATTGTTGAACAATTTTCTTAGTAAAGGGTAGCCGAAAAAATGACTCATAAGTGTCTATAGGTATAGCTAAATAAAATATTCGCTCTGGTTGTTCTTCTGACAAAATCGACCGATAATTAATAAATTGACCAACTGCTGTATGAAATTCCGAAATAGTTGAATAACTAAGAAAACTTTTAACTTCGACTGCTATTTTTTCGCTACCTCTTTCTGCTACTATAATTTTTTCCGATCCAATACCAATATAAATTTCTACTCCTCCAGAACGAATAAAAAATTGTTCGTCAGTAACTAACCATCCATCTTTTGTAAGCGCATTTTTTACAATGCTGTGGAAAATATCTTTAGCAGGCATCAGAAAATAGATATTATTAGCTGTTTTTGCTTAACATACTTTTAGCATATCATTGGACTTTGGACAAAAAAGATTTGATGTTGTGGCTGTATCTTGCAGAATTTTACCGATCCCGCCCAATTCTCCACTACTACCCTAAATCCCGAAGGCTTTCCAATGTATATGCATTATTTTATACATTAAATAGAGGTGAGCCGAGGACCGCGCCTAATTGTCCTGACCAATATTCATTCATGTTGTAAGGTAGTAATGCCGCATTAAATCTGGTGTAAACAAGGGTGCTGTGAGGCATTACCCACCCTATTGCCTCCAAAACGGTGAGTAAGTGTGATAATGATTATCGTTGATGTTATTTATAGAGGCCAAATACGAAATGATAGCTGAAGTGATGAACAATTCCGTTCCTGTGACTGTATTAACTGGTTATTTAGGTGCGGGTAAAACGACTCTATTAAACCGCATCCTGACCCACGAACATGGGAAGAAAGTTGCTGTAATTGTTAACGAGTTTGGAGAAGTTGGTATTGATAATCAACTTGTCATTGATACTGATGAAGAAATATTTGAAATGAACAACGGCTGTATCTGTTGTACAGTCCGTGGAGATTTGATTCGGATCATCGGCAATTTGATGAAACGCCGTAATAAATTTGACCACTTAGTGATAGAAACTACTGGACTCGCTGATCCCGCACCTGTGATTCAGACATTCTTTGTTGATGAAGATATGCGAGAAAAGTTGAAGTTAGATGCAGTGGTAACTGTGGTAGATGCCAAACATATTTGGCAGCATTGGGATGCGGATGAAGCCCAAGAGCAGATAGCCTTTGCTGATGTGATTTTACTCAACAAAACTGATTTAGTCGCACTAGAACAACTTGAGGAATTAGAAAAGCGGATTCGTAGTATGAATGCTATGGCTAAAATATACCGGACTCGCAATACGGATGTATCAATGGATGCTTTATTAGGGGTGCAAGCCTTTGATCTTGATCGCGCTTTGGAAATCGACCCTAATTTCCTTGGTGAAGATGCTCATGAACATGATGAAAGCGTATATTCTGTAGCTTTAGTGGAACAAGGTACACTTGATGGTCAAAAATTGAATAATTGGCTATCCGAGTTACTGCGTACTCAAGGACCAGATATCTTCCGCATGAAAGGTATCTTGAATATTGCTGGTGAAGATAACCGCTTTGTGTTCCAAGGAGTGCATATGCTATTTGAAGGACAACCTGAACGTCCTTGGAAACCAGGCGAAACCCGTAAAAATGAACTCGTATTCATCGGTCGCAATCTTGATCAAGCGAAACTTAGAGAAGATTTTTTGGCTTGTATGGCGTAAAGGTAAATAGGGAGTGGGAATAGAACAACTGACAATTCATTTTTAACTTTCAATTCCAACTCCTAACAACTAACAACCAATAATTAACTCCCCCAAGAGCTTATGAACTCCTCCACTCTCGACTCTAAAGAATTTGAGGAACACTATTCAGGGACGCTTTCGGATTATGTGACTGCGATCGCCTGGTGCCCAAAAAATACGACCCTAGCTGCCACTTCTGCTGCGGGAGAGGTTGTTCTCTGGCTTGATGGCAGCTTAGTAACATTGCATACTGGTAACAATGAGTCAGTAAACTGTGTCGCGTTTTCCCAAGATGGGCAATTTTTAGCTGTTGGGGGGCAAGATGGAAGAGTGAAAATTTGGCGAGAAGGGGAATTAGTTGCGACTCTGGAGAATTCCCCGGCTTGGGTTGACAAGCTTGCTTGGAATCATACGAGTAACCTGTTAGCTTTTACTTTGGGACGTTATGTTCAAGTATGGAACGCCGAAACTTGTGAGATTGTCGTCACACTAAATTTTGATTCTTCCTCAGTATTTAGTCTCGACTGGCGAAGTGATGGAAAATACCTCGCTATTAGCGGTTATCAAGGGGCTAAGGTCTGGAATTGTCAAAACTGGAATGACGATCCGTATATTCTGCACATACCTTCTGCCAGTTTGGCGATCGCTTGGTCGCCGGATGGAAAATTTCTGGCTTCCGGTAATATGGATCAAACGATTACTGTTGTGGAAGCGCAACAATTAACCTCTGGTGGCGATATCGAACCTTGGATAATGGGAGGTTTTCCTGGCAAGATTCGCCAACTTGCATGGTCAGAAACGACAAACCAAAAAGGTGCGCCGCTTCTGGCAACTAGTAGTGTAGATGGGATTGTGGTGTGGGAACGAGGTGATGATTCTGTCGGTTGGGAGGCAAGTGTCTTAACGAATCATGTCGATGTAATTCGTGCGATCGCCTTTGCACCCAAAAGTTCTCTTCTTGCTTCTGCAGCGGCTGATGGCTGGCTTTGCTTGTGGAAAGAAGCTAAAGAAGTGTCCGAAATTCTTACAGGTGTCTCATCTGGGTTTTCTTGCCTAGCTTGGCACTCACAAGCTGAACTCCTTGCTACAGGTGGCGAAGAAGGCGAATTAATTGTGTGGGCTAAAATCAAAACAAAATAAAATAAAAATGCATTCATTTATCCTGATTCACTAAATCTATCGAGCGACGCTTGGAGCTTTTCTCCAAGCCCTACTTAGGGCTTGCTGAAAAACTCCATAAAGCGAATCTAGATGCCACTTATATTACCAGCACTCAGTGTTATTGCTCCCCCATTACCTACTGTCCCTGAGTAGGAGAAGGAGGTGGAGTTTAGATCAGGTGTATTAATATTTGCTCCAGCACTCAGTGTTATTGCTCCCCCATTCCCCGCTGTACCTGAGTAGGATGTGGAGTCGGAGTCTAAAAAAGCTCCTATATTAATATTAGCTCCAGCACTCAGTGTTATTGTTCCCCCATTCCCGCCTATACCTGAGTAGGATGTGGAGTAGGAGCTTAAAAAAAGTCTTGTATTAATAGTTTCTCCAGCACGCACTGTTATTGCTCCCCCATTCCCGGCTGTACTTGACTCGGAGTGTGAGTAGGAGTACAGACCTTCTGATATATTAATATTTGCACCCGCGCTCAGTGTTATCCCTCCCCCATTACCTCCTGTCCTTGAGGAGTTGGAGGGGGAGAACAGGGATACTGTATTAATATTTCCTCCAGCACTCAGCGTTATCCCTCCCCCATTACCTCCTGTCCCTGCGTTGGAGTTGGAGCTTAAATATCCTGTATTAATGTTTGCTCCAGCACTCAGCGTTATCCCTCCCCCAT
>JAQYWP010000818.1 GCA_029379285.1 Rhizonema sp. PD38 | reverse complement strand
CCTAAAGTGATTTTAGATTTTGCGGAAAGTGGCTTGGAGCGAAACTCTCTTTCCTCAACTTTCCCAGATGGATTTTGGATTTCGGATTCAAGAGGCAATCCCAGAAGATAAATAACATCATCCTCTGCAAGCCAAGCTTGACCACAAATTTTAGTGAGATCGGGAATTAACCCAACCATACCCACAACTGGAGTCGGATAAATTGGTTGTGGATTCCCATTCGGATCGAGACTTTCGTTGTAAAGGGAGACATTCCCGCCAGTCACAGGAGTTGCCAATTCTCGACAACCAACAGCCAAACCGCGACAAGCTTCGGCTAATTGCCAGTAACCAATAGGTTTTTCTGGATTGGCGAAATTGAGGTTATCCGTCACAGCCATTGGTTCAGCACCAACACAGCTGAGATTGCGAGCTGCTTCTGCCACAACTGCCTTGGCTCCCTCATAGGGATCGAGGTAAACATACCGAGGATTGCAATCGACTGTAGCCGCAACTGCCGATTTTGGATTAAAGAATTTCTCCTCCTGCTCTAAGTGTTCCCCCTTGCCTCCTAATCCCATCTTTTCTTGGGGACGCAACCTTACGACTGCCGCATCTGCTCCACCAGGTAAAATAACAGTATTGTTTTGCACTTGATGGTCATATTGACGATAAACCCAACGCTTAGAAGCAATCGTAGGAGTATCAAGCAAAGTTAACAGAATGTCGTTCCAACTGTGCATGTGTCCTTGAATTTCAATGCCAGCAATTGTGCTTAAAGGCAGAGAATCAGACGCCCATTCCCAAGCTTTAAGCGCATATTCCGGAGCTTTTGTCAAAACTTCACGATGATACAACGGCGTATTTTCTGCTAAAGCGTCGGCAGGGATTTCTGCTGCGACTTCACCTTGAAACAGAATCCGCACGATAGGTTCGGCAATGACAGTACCTGCTAAAGTGGCTTGAAGCCCCCAGCGATGGAAAATATCTATTAACTCTTGTTCGCGTTCCTTTTGGGCAACAAACAGCATTCTTTCTTGAGATTCAGAAAGGAGATATTCATAAGGAACCATCCCCGTTTCTCTGACAGGAATCTTATCTAAATCCAGTTCAATTCCCACGCCGCCTTTCGCTGCCATTTCAGACGTAGAACAGGTAATACCAGCTGCTCCCATATCCTGCGCTGCTACCACAGCACCTGTTTTAAACGCCTCCAAACAAGCTTCAATTAACGACTTTTCTAGAAATGGATCCCCTACCTGCACTGCCGGACGGTTATCTACCGATCCATTGCTCAATTCCGCACTGGCAAAACTTGCCCCTCCCATACCATCGCGTCCAGTGGTAGAACCAACATACAGCACGGGATTTCCAATACCAGATGCGCCTGATTTAACAATTTCAGGTGTTTCCATCAATCCCAGCGCCATCACGTTTACTAAGGGGTTGCCGGAATAAGCTGGATCAAAGTAGACTTCACCACCAATGGTGGGTACGCCAACGCAATTACCATAGTGAGCAATTCCTGCAACTACACCGCTAAAAAGCCGTTGGGTTTTAGGATCTTCCAGAGAACCGAAGCGTAAGGAGTTTAATATGGCTATAGGACGCGCACCCATTGTAAAGATATCTCGGAGAATACCTCCGACTCCCGTCGCAGCTCCTTGGAAGGGTTCGATAGCTGAAGGATGGTTATGAGATTCAATCTTAAATGCCAGCTGTACTCCATTGCCCAAATCTACAATACCAGCATTTTCCCCTGGTCCCAAGATGACGCGATCGCCTGTCGTCGGAAATTGTTTGAGCAAAGGTCGGGAATTTTTGTAGCAGCAATGCTCTGACCACATGACCCCAAACATTCCTAGTTCGGCTTTGTTGGGATGACGCCCCAGTCTCGTAACAATTTCTTCATATTCTTCTTTTTTCAAACCTTCCGCAGCAATTTCTGTAGATGAAAAGGGAGATTGGGAGGTGGCAGTCATGGCAGTAATGCACCAAGGGGACAGATAATTATTTTAGTGACGCTCCTACACCAGAGCAAGCGGCGGCACGTTTTGGGGGGAAGCTTCCCCCCAAAAGCTGCCTTGTCGGTGTAGGCTTCTAGCATTATTTTATCTTTCTAGAACTTATGATTGTGATACTCGTAATTCTTTCTGTCTCCAGCTTTTGATAGTGAGTTACGCCCTCTGACGAACGAGCGTCACTCTTTGGTATTTTATTTCAAGGCAAATGCCTTCTTTACTAAAAATATCCGGAATTTCTTTCAAAGCACTGTAACAAGTAAGTATCACAATCGAAGCGGTAGGAGTGTCCTTGCTCATTCACGTCTAGTTAATTTCTCTGTAGCAATCCTGTTGAATTGTTTGATAGTGTGTCCTATCGAATACCCATTATTAAGATTGATGCGCTCTCGTTGGAGACAAGGGAGAGGTTTTTATAATGGGTCATTATGCGGACATGATATGAGATCTGAAAAAATCGTCGTTGCTCTTGACGCTTGACACTGAACATTCACAAGGCATTCTTTGTACGTTCGTAAGCACGAATTGCTCTATAACTTCAAAATTTGTCATCTGCGTTACAGTCAAAAACTTAATAGCATGCATAGATACACCTTTGCAGAAACGCAAAGAATTCTGATACCTACAGTTTTACTGAAGTAATGTTGTGATAACAATCACGGGCGTTCATGATAAAGATCGTATGCATGTAATAGACGTATTGAGATGATTGTAAACAATTGAACTCTAGCCGAGTCATTAATAGGGAACACACTAACCGCCGACAGCCTAAAAGACTGTTGGCGTTTTGTTAATGGCTTTAAGGAGTGGTTCTTTGTGGGGTATCTAACCTCAAGTTGTCAAGCCGCCTGGCGCGACATCTGTACTGCATCATAGTGGAGACAAAGGGCATTAAGCTTAACGACTTCCTCATTACCTAATAAAATTTCCCCACAATTTGTTGGTACCCTAACAGCAATTTGCCAGAAGCACTACCAAGTGTGGGGAAGGTATAATAGGCTATATTACTATTGTTGTTAAGTGCTAATATTTTGCACTCACTTTAGCAGATGGAACCAGATTCTGATACAGCAGATGCTTTATATCAAGACATTGATTGAATGACGTAATCAAAATAAGGTGCTGCAGCAGATGCGTCTTCTGCACTCAGTAAGTCAAGGGAGGCTTTTTTCAAACAGTTGATGGCTTCTACCATTCCAGGTACAGGAACGCCAAGTGAGTTGTACATTTCCCGCACACCAATCAAACCAATTTTTTCAATTGGATCTTTGTCTCCGGCAAGTACACCATAGGTAATTAGGCGCAGGTACCAACCGTAGTCGCGGACGCATAAAGCACGCTGACGTTCACCGTAAGCATTACCTCCTGGCGCGATAAAGTCGGGACGCTTCTGCCAAAGCTGTTTAGTGGCTTCCTGAACTAACTTTTTTTCATTTTCAGCTAGGGTCGAGGCAATTCGTATCCTTTGTGTGCCGGTTTGCAAAAAATCTTTGATATTCTTGAGTTCGCCACTGCTGGGATAACGCAGTTCGTCGTCGGCTTGGAGAATGACTTGGCTTACTACAGTCATGATTGTCGCAAAAATATAAATTATTAATTGCTAGTTTAACGAGTCTTGAGTACACAAGTGAAGATGTATAGGAGAGATGTTGGTCGTTAGTGGTTAAAAGGTTTCTGTTGTTAGTTGTCAGTTGTTGATTGTTAACCACAAACTTGTATGGTTCTGACTGGACTCACTACGTGCCGACCGTTTACTCTCTACGTAATGCATGACAAATGACGATAAAAACATGGCAACAGGGTGACTTGACTGAAGTCACAATTACAGACTTGAGTGACACTGGAGATGGGGTAGGACGTTCGGATGACTTGGTAGTTTTTGTACCTGATACTGTACCTGGCGATCGCGTTCTTGTTCGTCTGGTACATGTCAAACCTAAATACGCCCAAGGCAAACGACAACAACTGTTACAACCCTCTCCCCATCGCATTCAACCTAATTGTATTGTGGCTGATAAGTGTGGTGGTTGCCAGTGGCAACATATTGATTATGAGTACCAGCTAGAAGCTAAGCGCAATCAAGTCGTTCAAGCTTTGGAACGCATTGGTGGTTTTGTTGCACCACCAGTATATCCGGTATTAGCAACTTTCTCACCTTTGGGCTATCGAAACAAAGCCACTTATCCTCTAGGCAGATCCCGCACTCTTCAGGTTCAAGCAGGTTACTACCAAAAAGGCAGCCACCAATTAATTAACTTAAATCAATGTCCAGTGCAAGACCAACGATTAAATTTACTCCTTTTAGAAGTCAAGCAAGATATCCAAAAGCGAGGTTGGCAAATTTACAACGAACAGCGTCACACAGGTGAT
>JAQYWP010000817.1 GCA_029379285.1 Rhizonema sp. PD38 | reverse complement strand
TACACCGTTTATTTCAAGCTTTTACCAAGTATTACACGGTATTACCTTTAGGTTCGAACCTTGTGGTTCAAGTTCCTGAGAGTCCCCCAGTACTATACTCGCTATGTTAAACATAGCCAGTTCTTTGATATTTTTAGCTGCATTTATGTCAGCGTAAGCTATGTGACCGCAAGCGACACAAATGTACTTTTCTTTATCCCTACTGCTAGCATCAACGTAACCCTTCGGGTGACGCTCGTTCCTCGCTAACGCTGCGAAGATCGCAGTCGCTGTGAGAGCGGGCTAACCCCTTCGGGTGACGCTCGTTCGCATGATTGCGTCTCCCCTTGGGAGAAGACTCGCTAACGCTGCGAAGATCGCTAACGCCAGTCGCCGTGAGTTCTGGCTAACCCCTTCGGGTGACGCTCGTTCCTCGCTAACGCTGCGCTAACGCCAGATGCCTGCGGAGGGAAACCCTCCCGCAGCACTGGTCTCACCTCCTGCAGCGCTGTCTCACCACAAGCATTACATTTTTGGCTTGTATGTTTGGGGTTTACTTTGATTAAAATCTTTCCTGACTTCCCAGCCCTTCGGGTGACGCTCCTTCGTCGCTACCGCTTCGCTAACGCCAGTCGCCTACGGCGGGAAACCCGCCTGCAGCGATGGACTCACCATGTAATCGATTTTCTGAGTTAACTCATTCCAACTAGCATCCGAGATTAAACGGTTTAAACTCTGCATCTTTCTTATAACTGAAGGAGTAAAACTATTAATTCCACTTCTCCATAGAGTTGCGACTTGTTTAGCGAGCAATCCAACGGCTCACTGCTGGCAATTGTGCAGAGAACCATAGCGCACCGAAGATACTCAGACTACCACAGACAATTAAGGCATTAGTCGCACCAAAATTATCTGCCAAAGTTCCAGCTAACAAATTACCAAAGGGCGTTATACCTACCATTGCTAGGGCATAAAAACTCATTACCCGTCCGCGCTTGTCCTCGGCAACTAGGGTTTGGATAATCATATTACTACTCGTAATCTCTAAGATGATAAAGCAACCTGTAAACACTAGTATGATTATGGACAGCCCAACTTGACGCGATAGTGAGAAAGAGATCAAACTCATCCCGATCAAGACTTGAGCGACTACAATCAAACGCTCTAAGCCCGCAATCCCTCGCCTGAGACTCAGATACCAACAAGCAAACAACGAGCCAATCGGCCCTGAGGTGCTGAGGTGAGCCATCGTCGTTGCATCCCCATTTAAAATCTTAGCCGCGAAGACGGGCATGAGCGCGACATGAGACATCCCAACTAAACCCTGTAACGCTAGCATTAATAAAATTGCTCTAATCGGCTGGAATTGGGAGACATATTCAAAGCCCTCCCGCAATTTTTGCAAAGTATCCCTAAGGTTTGTAAGGGTCTGCGTCAACAGAACCATCTGGATTGACCGGATCTAAGCGAGCACCGGCTGCTCTACCACCGTTTGTGGTATCACCCGACGTAAAACTGAAGTTCGTAGGGGTTGAGCGTCCAGCGCGACTAACGTTAGAGACACCCGTGAGTAGCCCCGCACCTGGAACCGACTCAAGGCTATTGAGGTGACAGCCGGCACATCGGGTTTGGTTCGCGATCGCCCCTAAGCCTTCCGCAACTGTGTGTGGGGTAGTAAAGAACGACGACCCTTCCACCGTTCTCTCGCGAGCTGATGACGGAACAGAAGGATAGAACAATCGATCTAATTGAGACGCTTGACTCAGGGGAGCAAGTCCCACATCGCCAAAGGTATCGCGAGCAACACGCTCTGTAGGACGAAGGGGTTGATTTGGAGGATCTACGACAAAGCCCGATTCAACTTCTGCTTGTCGCTGTGCAATTAAGGTTGCTTCGTCGGGAATGTTGGTACCAACTTGACCAAAAACTTTGTATGGGAATACAGAAGAAATTAGTACTGATAGGCTCAACGATAAACCCACTATTAATAAAACACTTTGAAGTTTAAGTCTTCGCATGATGTTTTCCAGCTTTATTGCAGTTTGTTGTTATTCGCATTGATAATTCATCAGAATTTTAAGGAAGGAAGGCGTTTACGCCTTAAACCGTTTTCATGTAAAGCTCGCGCGCTCTTGTAAGCTTCCCCCGGCAGACTTTACCCCTGTCCGCGCATAACAGGGTTTTCAACGGGCATTCTTATAACAAACCCGCCAGCTTAACAGGAACTAGCCTGCAAGTTGGCGGGTTCCTTGTCTGAGTTTCTATTTAACAACAATCCCTAGTGGGACACTACCATTAACTGATGGGAGTGAGAGGGGTGAAGAAGATACTTCGCTGACAGTACCGTCTTTTGGGTTCACTTTAAGTACATTCAGCGCATTACCCGCAGCTATATCGGGCGAGAAACCCTGACCGAGCACTTGCAGAAATGATTCTGTTGGGTCGAGAGTAAGGTTGGCACCACCACCACTGCCCTTGAGCTTCACGTTCTGAATCTCTACTGGCGTTGTCGGGTCTTTTGCGATATCGTAGACACTAATACTGTTGTCACCAGGGTTGCTTGTGTAGAGACGGGTTCCAGCCCGGTTGGTAGTAAGCCAGCAGCTTAACTTGCCTGAATTGGGTACGGTCTTCAGGAAGGTCAGTTCCCCTGTCTGTCGATCAAAGGAATAGACTGCCAATCTATTGATAGTAAATAAGCCGAGATACAAGATTGGTAGCTTAGGATGCACTTGGAGTCCCAATCCGGTTGCTTGTGGGATGCTTGAACCTGGTACAGGTGTCGGTGAACTGCCTGAGGGGAATTCACCTATAGGCAGTGGTTGTGGCGAATTCGGGCTCTCCTCCAGGCGACCTCCCCTGAGAATTTGAAAAGAGCGGAGTAAACCAACCCCTCGATCTATACCGAATAGCAAACGTTTGTCCTCAGAGATTAAGGCTTGGGTTGGTCTTGCATCTGTAGGACCTGAGACTGTAGATCCAGGAATGGGAATGAGTCTACCTTTAGGAGTAACGTGGAAAGCAGTGTAGTTTGGGAAGGAACCGCTGGCGTCTTGGGATGTATTCTTCGGGTCTTTGTTCCGATTAACCACATAGAGCACATCCTTCGCCAGACCCAGACTGACTGGGTTTACTCCACCACTCGGGAATGGAGATCCCTCCACAGGAGAAAGACTGCCATTTCTTGGATTAATGTCAAAGACAGCGATCGTGTTTGATCCCGCATTGACAGCAAAAAGTCGGGTTTTTTCGGGGTTAGAAATCACATTTTGGTCAGTGATCCCGCCTCCATTGGCAATGCCTGCACCCCCAGTAAGGACAGGGGAAGTGGGTAGTGGTGTTAGGTTGCCATCGGCATCGCGCTGAAAGCCAAGAACAGTATTCTCATTTTCACCATTTACAGTTGGAATATTACTTTCTGTGTAAACAAAACTAGTTGTAGGAGGACGATATCGCTGTGCGTCAGCACTTTGAATTGACACCCCGCCCAGAAGCTGGGTGACAGTGAAACCAATCATGATAAAACCAATTGTGCGAATCTGACGATTAACTTTGCCAGTCATCGGAAGGAGAGCCATAAATTTATCACCCTTATAGATTCAGAGATTGATTGTTACAAAAATGATCTTCAGCGCAGCATGAAACCAAGATGGTTTAGCTCATCGCGCCTGTGGCATAACGTCTAAAAGATTTTGCACTCAATACATTTCAGTTAGTGACATTCGGTCTTTGAAGATTTCCCAACTCTTCTAAAAAAAAGGGAGTTCAAGCCCAATACCGTTTTGGTTAAGACACCTCTCTCGTTGAGGCAGCAGAGGGACTGGGGGGCAGAGGAGAAGAAGAATTAATGGGCGTTAACTCTTTTCTCCCTTGCTCCTCCGCTCAAGAGCTCCCCTGCCTTTATGAGTAAACTTCTTATCCGAACCGTATTGAGTTCAAGCCTCAACCGAAAAATATTGACTCTGCACTGATAATACGATCAACACAAGGTTGCAACGATTACCTACAACATTCATCTGTTGCTCTGCGTAGAAGTTTGCCACTAAGGTCTAAATAATTCGACTAGCAGGTGTTTAAATCAATTAAACAAAAATACTATTTGTCGATTGGTTTACAGTAAATTATTTTCAGCATCAGTATCCCACAGTCTCTTTGAAAATACAAGTAAGGTCTTTTTGTTGATTTAATGAGGGTTCTGATGGCGTTTGCGAGAATGATTGGGGTCGTGGGTTGCTCAGTTGCTGCTTGATGGCGATCGCTCTCCTTGCCTTTCCTGACCTGAGTTCGACGTAAAAAAAGACTGAAAACTAGACAGGACAAGGTCTTCAGTTTTAATGTCAATAAAATGACATAAATGAGAATAAGAGCGAATGGTACTGTTTGGGAGTATGATGAATCCGTGA
>JAQYWP010000816.1 GCA_029379285.1 Rhizonema sp. PD38 | reverse complement strand
GACTGGCGTGGTGGGGTTGAGTATTTATAGGAATTACAGCTAATCAAACGGACATGATATAATTCGTTAACCGACAGAAATTAACTGAAATTGGAAAGCGCTGTGTTATAATGTCGCTTTCACTTTAACCTTTGCTCACAATCCCTCTAAACACCTGTAATTTTAAATCCTGCCCAATAGTAAGGGTGATTGTAAGGCTTTTTATCTGCTGGTAACTGACAACTGCGATAAAGTTCTGTGGCTAAATGTGCCTTAACTCTTAATCTTTCTTTTGGCAAATTGTTCAATAAATCTTCATACCAGGTTCTTAATTCAGCAGCCGTCAGGTTTTTCAACCATTCTGTGACTTGTGATAAAGCGGTGACAGGTGATTCATTTTGCTGGATGTGCCGATAAAATTCGATCGCCACCAAAGTACTGGCTGCTGATTCTATACTCCATAAGGTACTCACAACATGGGGAACCCCCTGAAAGAGAAAACCAGTAGCTAAACCGACATACTCGGTGGTAATAGTTTGACTGCTGATGATTCTATCACAAGTTGAGAGCATCACAAGATTGTAACTAGAGATTGAAGGAGTGAAAATTTCTTCTAGAGTCAGTTCATCATCATTTGCTAGTAGCAACGCCGATTTTTGAGGAGAATCCAAGTTATCACTTTCATAACCGTAAAAATGAAATATATTGTAATCATCAGCTAAAGCACTTTCTACCATAGATTTAGTAGCTTGTGCGCCTAAAATGCGTTTAGCATTGTCGAATACTAAGCTCATAGCTTCAGATTCAAGTTTGGCGAACTTCCGTGCGGGGTAACCGTTGCTGTTAGGATGTTCAACACTCAGTAATCTAAAGTCTATGGGTTTCACTGTGGGGAATCTTAAATTCAGTCCTGTTTGAATACTGGGCAGATAAGTAATTGTGAAATCATCCACTCTTTTCTTCGCCCAAACTTCATTTACATCAGAGTCAGCACTATAACTTCTCTGTTTTTGAAAGTGGGGATAGAAAAGTGCATGAAGAGGTAATTTGTGCAAGCTAAGGTGGGGAATTAAAATTAGTTGAGTAATATCTTCGAGTTCCTGCACAATTGTCGGAATATTTAAGATATTTTTTAGCTCTAACAACCTATTTTCCATATCAACTTGCCAAGAATGGTTGCTTTTGTTCTGCTGATTGTTAGCTTGGCTGCAACACTGCTGATATTGTTGATTCCAATCCTCCAGCCAATCTTCAAATTCTACTAACTTAGCTACTGCTTCGGGTACAGGTAATTCCTCTATTTCTGCAACATTTAAGACAGGTGTAAAGACTGGGATCGGTTCTGGGGAATTATGTTTGAGGATGAAGGTGCGTAAAGTGCAAGGGCTGATGTGCCAATAAATAATCGCGGTGGTGGGATTGAGCAGTTGTTTCATCGAGTCATAATTCGGTGAAGCAATTTCCTCTTGCCACCCAGAAAAAAGCCAAGTAAAACAAGCATTTTTACTGTGTTCAGCAATTTCTAAAGCTTCTACTATCTCCCCATTCTGCACGCATATATCAACAGCTAACCGATCAAAGCAGGTATTATTCAAAGCTAACTGTTTTTTGCTTTCATCAGAGCGAGTTGGTTCATTGAAAAAATTTAGTAATAAATCTGTGGCGTATTGTAGTAATTCTTGTGCTTGAGCAGTTTCACTTAAACTTACACAGGTTTTGATCAGGTTTTGCAGAACTTCTAGATGTAATGATGGAAATTCAACTGTAAGGGCAGCGCTCGCTGTCTGGTACTCAAATAAAGCTTGATACCAATAATTGCGAGGGGTAGAATATCTTTTGCCTATCTCGTAATAAGTATTGGCGATCGCCAAATGCAATCTTCCCCAACCTTCAGGAGTGGTGTCTTGAAAAACGTATTTCAACCCTTCGGAGTAGCTTGCCAGTCTCCCATCATAACCACGTTCGTTCAAGGCTGAATTAGTCCCACCCATGGGACTGTAAAAACTGATGAAATTATCTGTTGACTTTCCGGCAGCAGTTCCTCGAGCAATCCAAGCTTCCCAGTAGTCGGGTTTGATTTGTAAAGCACTGTCATAAGAGGCGATCGCTTCTTCAAATCTTTTTGAATAAAACAGTGCAACACCCCGATTATACCAAGCCAAATAGAAATCGGGGTTAATTTCTAAAGCTTTATTATAGTTCGCGATGGCATCTTCACGACGCTCCAAATTTTCTAAAGCGACGGCACTGTTAAACCAAGCAAGATAAAGATCGGGTTTTAACTCCAGAGCTTTTTCCCAAGACGAGATTGCTTCCAACCAACGTTTCAAACTAGCAAGCACAACACCTTGATCAATCCAAATTTCGGCAATCTTGGGGTTAATTTGTATTGCTCGTTCGTAGTTTGTCAGTGCAACGGAAGTCCGTCCCAATCTATCGAGTATACTGCCGAAAGCATACCAAACTTCATAAAAGTCGGGGTTAACTTCTATTGCCTGCTGGTAGCTTGCGATCGCTTCTTCATATTCTCCTAATCTAGAAAATTCTATACCCCTGTTGTACCAAGCTAAATAAGAGTCTGGTTGAATTTCCAGCGCTGTCTCAAACGAGGTAATTGCATCATTTGTTTGCCCAATTTGAGAGAGTGCTATCCCTCGGTGATACCAGTTTTCCACATCTTGTGGTTGTAAAAGCAGTGCTTGATCGAAACTGGCAATTGCCAATACAGCTGAGCCTAATTTTAGGAGTGCTAAACCCCGGCTAAACCAAGCCTCGTGGTAATCCTGCTTGATTTCTATCGCTCGCTCGAAGCAGGCAATTGCATCTTCAAAGCTTCCTAACGCCGCAACTGCTCCACCTCGGTTATACCAAGCTTTATAAAAGTCTGGTTTAATTTCAATAGCTCGGTCGTAAGATGCGATCGCACTAGGAAACTTTTCCAAGTAAAATAGTATCAAGCCCCGATTGAACCAATATTCACAGGCGTCGGGTTTAATTTCTATCGCTTTGTCATAAGAGGCAATCGCCTCCGATAAATCACCATTCCTAGCTTGCTGAAGCCCTTGATAAAACAATGCTTGTGCGTCTTCTAGAGGTGCAAGGGAGTGTTTTTCATGGGTTAGAACAATAGTAGCACTTTCCAAATCCAAATTTATTGAATTTGTGGGTGTGGTAACTTTGTCAGAGGATTGCGCGTTTTCCACACTCAGCTCACCCCCTTCATAGACAGATGCGAGTTCGATTACAGGTGTTGTTGTGTCACTATCTTGTCCATCAAAATCCCAGAGCCATTCGTCGTTGGCATAACGTCTCTGCTCTAAGTTCTCTACACGCGTTATCTTCTCAACATATTGCTGATGCTCCTTCTGATTGGATTCGCCTAAGTTTCTCGTCAATACAGCTATGCCAATTTCATTGGCGAGTTCTCCAATTGAACCAATATTCAGTTCTCCAAGCTGCACCATCCGCGTTGCTAATTGATTGTTTGGCGCGGGCGACATCAGCAATCTTTCTCCAAAGTCGAGCAACCAATCAATCCAGCGCTGATTGCTAATACGATTTTGCATGCGTTCTAGAAATTTAACCGCCCACTGCTGTCCTCGAGCTTGATGCACGCCTTCCAACAGTTCGATAAATAAAAATTCCAGATCTGCATTTGTCAGTTCGGGTGGTGATACGAACTTCTGTTTGTGAGCAAGGTTTGGAGATCGAATTGGCTTTTGATCAAATAGATACCTCAAAAACTTGATAAGCCACTGCACAAATCGCTTGAGCATCTCTGGAAGTCTGGGATGTTGTTCGTATAGCTTTTAGGATTTTAGCGATCAATGTGTTAATTCAGATCGTGTCTGGCAAAAAATCAATAGATTTACAGAGAATCAATAATTCTTTGAACAAAAAGGAGCTTCACTGCTGGGCAAGTGTTTTTTACAAAGATGTAATTTTTTGTACTGATATATGAATACTAAAAAGCTCTCACAATATAACATTCATCAGAAAGTTCTACCATTCCCCAAATTTCCCATCCTAATTCTGGCTTAAGTCGAGGAAAAAACCAGGGATACCCATGCACAAGAGCGATTGCTTTAGTGAGGACGCATTCGGTCATCAAAAACATTTGTAACAAGTGAGGAATTGTTGCTAACAGTCTTCTAACACTCATATATGTATATCTTATAAGAGTGATAATATAAGAAAAAGCTATTATTAGCAGTTTAATAACTTTACCTTAAGTTTTATTGATAAAAATGTATGTTTATTAAAAACGTACAACTACAGTATTAACACGCTGGTAAAATAGCCAGGGTAAGCGCATCTCAAACCCTATTGACACGGTAGTTTTGGGTGAACCCCAAAACACAAATTAAGTTCAAAATTACCGCGCTGAGTTCAGGAGGGATTGACA
>JAQYWP010000815.1 GCA_029379285.1 Rhizonema sp. PD38 | reverse complement strand
GCCTAGTTGGGCTGAGAGTAGTTTGATAATCACTATGACTCGGAAGGGAAGATGTGTAGTTATATGGCTTAGGATCGGAAATTTAATTTAAATTTACCCTATCAAGTGTCAAGATATCCTTATTATGTTAAGAAAATTACGTAAAAAACCTGATTTAAGATTTATAAGAGTTGTTCATACTGTAATAGGAGCCAACGAAATTAATCGTTGATGGTATTGATTAAGTTTTCAAAATGACTAAATAATTTTTTCTATGAATAATGATACAAAATATCAAGATAAAGTAAATTCAGAATAAAAGGATATCAACGAAGAATTTATTTTTTGAAACAAAACACAGTCAACAAAATTTTAAAAATTGGAGTACCCTTGTGGTGCAGTGGAAATCCAAATATACTCAATCGATAAAACAAGTTGCTAGTGGTTCTATCCCAGCAAACATAGTTCAAAATCTTGATGTAAATCAGAGCTTAATATTGCAGAATATGGAAGATTCTGCAATAGATTTATCGCCACAAGATTTGATAATAGAACAGGACGAATCTTCGTCTTTAAAGAATAATAGTGTCAATGACAATTGCAATTCGTTAGTGGTGAGAACGCCACAAGCCAAAGATTCGACAGTGAATGGCTTTGATTCAGAGGCACCGAAAGTTTTAGTAGTTGATGATCATGCTGCCAGTCGCATGACGGCTGTTGCTCTGTTGGCAGTGGAAGGCTATGAAATCATTGAGGCAGAGAGCGGTTATGCTGCTGTGGAACTAGTGACTCAGAAACACCCAGATCTCATTTTGCTGGATGTCATGATGCCGGGAATGGATGGGTTTGAGGTATGCCAGTTGCTCAAGCAAGATGAGCAGACAAGACTCATCCCAGTCATTTTTATTACGGCTCTTAATGATAGGCGCTCGCGTATCCAGGGAATTGAAGTAGGGGCAGATGATTTTATCTCTAAACCCTTTGATCGTGTTGAATTGGCGGCGCGCGTTAAGTCATTGGTGCGACAAAAGCGCTTAAATGAAGATCTAGATCATGCCGAAAAAGTCCTATTCTCTATTGCTCAGGCGATTGAAAGTCGCGATCCCAATACTGGCGATCATTGTGAACGATTAGTAAAATTTGGCAAAGCTTTTGGCGAACACCTCAATTTCTCTCGTACCCAAATTCGAGATTTGATGTGGGGTGGTTATCTTCATGACATCGGTAAAGTAGGTATTCCCGATGCGGTACTGCTCAAGTGCGGCAAACTGACAAACGAAGAGTGGGACATTATGAAACAGCACGTTGTTATTGGAGAAAAAATTTGCCAACCACTACGTAGTATGCGGGGAGTCATTCCCATCATCCGCCATCATCACGAACGTTGGGATGGCTCAGGCTACCCTGATGGACTGATAGGGGATAATATTCCCTACTTGGCGCAAGTGTTTCAAATGGTTGACATTTTCGACGCTCTGACAAGCGAACGACCTTACAAACAAGCTTTCACAAAAGAAAAAGCACTCTCCATCATGGCAGAAGAAACACTTAATGGCTGGCGCAATCCTAAGCTCATGCAACAGTTTACAGAGTTTGTTAATTCTGGCAATGAGTGGCGAAAACTCTAACAACAAGAGCCCACGAGCAGGAGAGAATAATAACTTCTGACTCGTGAGTCCTGTCTTTCCATTACCGATTCCCCTCTTAACTGGTATCATTAATGAGCCTATACTTAAAGCGCGTAATAGCTAATAGCTAAATATGGTAGTTGTAGCAATTCTAGCGGCAGGACGCGGGACACGGATGAAATCACATATACCCAAGGTTTTACATTCTTTGGGTGGGCGATCGCTAATTGAAAGAGTTGTGGAGAGTGTCAAACCGCTTTCGCCTTCAAGACAGATGGTGATTGTTGGGTATCAGGCTGTAGAAGTGCAAGCAGCTATGCAGTCAATAGTAAACGTTGAGTTTGTTGAACAGACTGTGCAACTAGGTACAGGTCATGCCATTCAACAATTACTTCCCTACCTGGAAGGCTATACTGGAGATCTACTGGTGTTATCCGGGGATGTACCGTTATTACGCACGGAAAGCTTGAGGCAACTGTTACAAACTCATCAAGAACACCAAACAGCCGCTACGATCATAACCGCGCATGTGACAAATCCTAAAGGCTACGGGCGTGTTTTTTGTAACGGGGAAAATATTGTGCAACAAATTGTTGAAGACAAAGATTGCACTCCCGAACAAAAACAAAATTGTCGGATTAATGCGGGAATTTACTGCTTTCGTTGGCAGGAGCTAGAGAAAATTCTGCCGCACTTGCAAGCAAACAATGCTCAGAAAGAGTATTATCTGCCCGATGCCGTAAGTCAAATGGAATCGGTAATGGCTGTAGATTTAGAGGATGATCAGGAAATTATCGGAATCAATGATCGCCTGCAACTCGCAACAGCATACGAAATTTTACAAAAGCGAATCAAAGAAAAATGGATGGCGGCAGGTGTCACTCTCATCGATCCCGCCTCCATCACAATTGACGATACCGTTCAATTACAACCGGATGTTATTATCGAACCTCAAACTCACCTGCGGGGTAATACAGTTATTGACACTGGATGTCGCATTGGACCTGGAAGTTTGATTGAAAATAGCCAATTGGGTGAAAATGTTACTGTACTGTATTCTGTCGTAACAGATAGTAACGTACAAGCAGGAACTAGGATTGGTCCCTATGCCAATTTACGCTCTCATGTAGAAGTGGGTGTCGGTTGTCGTGTGGGGAATTTTGTGGAATTAAAAAATACTCAGTTGGGCGATCGCAGCAACGTTGCTCATTTGTCTTATTTGGGTGATATGACTACAGGAAATTACGTAAATATCGGCGCAGGTACGATTACAGCCAACTATGACGGTGTGAAGAAACACCGTACAATCATCGGTGATCGCACTAAAACTGGCTCTAATAGCGTTCTAGTTGCACCGCTTACTCTGGGAAATGATGTTTACGTAGCAGCTGGTTCTACTGTTACAGAAAATGTCTCAGATGATTGTTTGGTGATCGCCCGTGCCCGTCAAGTCGTGAAACCAGGTTGGCGCAAGAAAAGTCCTGAGTGCTGAGGAGCCAGTCGCCTCAACGGGAGCCAGTGCTGTTCAAGGGAGCGTCTCCGCTCCTGAGAAGACGGAGGAGCCAGTGCATTCCTAAGAGTGATGGGGAAACGAACGTAGTTCGTCCGGAGGGAAACCAAAGCTGTAGCACTGGCTCCTCCTTACGACTTCTAGGAGTGTACGGCGCTGGCTCCTCAGTACTAGATTGTGCCGCCGACTTCTGTACCAATAGGAATTTCCAACGTGTCGCCAATTTTTTCGCCGTCGTGGTATGCGGCAATGAGGATTTCACAGGTTTTTCCCCATGCGATCGCTCCAGTTGCATCAAGAGCGATCGCGCCGAAATCCCGCTTGTGTTCGTCTGCTTCTGTAAATGAGCGTTGCATAGCCTCTTTGAGGGACATACCATCCGTTACACGCACGACAACACGTGCCGCAAAGCACTCATCTATAATATCTTCTCCAATACCAGTACAACTAACAGCAGCATGAGGAGTAGCATAATTTCCTGCTGGCATAGCAGAATCACTGACGCGCCCAATCCGTTCAAACCCCTTACCTCCTGTGGAAGTGCCCACAGCGAGTTTACCATTCGTGTCTAAAGCTACCACGCCAATAGTACCGCGTCGAGCATTGTTGGTTTCTAGCATTTCCGGTTCTGCAACCACATTCGCCATTGCTCTGTTAAAATCATCCTGACGATCCTGTATCCACTCTTGCAACCGCAAATCAGTTAAACCGTTATAAATGGGAGTTTGTAATTCCCTTGCAAGTTCTGCCGCACCAAAATCTGATAGGACTCGGTCAGCAGAGGTTTGTAAAAATTCAACTAAGTTGATAGGATTTTTTACACGCGAAACATTAATGACACCGCTAAAACTTTGGGACGTGCCATCCATAAGAGAGGCACTCATGCGGATTTGACCATCTGATTGCAGCACCGAACCAGTACCGGCATTAAAGCGCGGATCGTCTTCTAACATTTGACAACCCCGCACGACTGCCAATGCGGCACTAACACCTGATAGTAGTAAAGAATATACTTCCTCCACCACTGGATAAAGTGAGCTACGCACCACCTTCGCTCCCCCTTTACTTTTGAGGGAATTACCACTTCCCCCATGAATAATTAATTTGGGTTTGATCTTTAAATCCATTTCTTCCTTGCATGTTTGTAAGGGGTTATTCAATTTGTCTCCTTTTTAGCTTCAGAACGACGCCGTCGGCAACGTTCTGAGCAATATTTCACATCATCCCAACAATCTTCCCATTTCTTGCGCCAGGTGAAGGGACGTTGACATACCGGACAGAT
>JAQYWP010000814.1 GCA_029379285.1 Rhizonema sp. PD38 | reverse complement strand
GAACTAAATAATATGATTGTTATTCTATAGTTCATTTTGCAGACAGGATATTTAAATGGGAAGAATCTGGTTATAGTTATAAATTTACTTTCCTGAGCATCATTCAGCTATTAAGTGATAAACTCCTGCACTCGTTGCCACACTTTTTCTACCAAATCAGTACTCTCAGCATCAAACCACTCAATTTCAGGATATGCTTTGAACCAAGTGCGTTGTCGCTTGGCAAATTGCCGAGTGTGCAAAACTGTTAATTCTTGAGCTTTATCTAAGGAAATTTCTCCAGCTAGATATTGCTTAATTTCTTGATACCCTAAAGTCTTCAGTAAAGGTAAGTCGCTGCCATATTTCTGGCAAAGATATTCTACTTCTGCCACTAAGCCATCCGCAATCATTTTTTCTGTTCGTCGGGCAATGCGGTGGGTAAGGTGAGCAGAGTCGCAATCTAAACCTATTTGCAGGATGGGATAGTTTGGAGGGTTTTCGCCTTGTTGCGCGGAAAGTGGAGAACCTGTAACATAAAAGACTTCCAATGCTCTTAAAGTTCGCACTAGATCGTGGGGATGGATCTTTTGTGCGGCAACCGGATCGACTTGTTTCAGCATGATGTAAAGTTGGTATTGCCCGAGAGATTCTAACTGCGATCGCAATTGCGGCTGTGGTGCCACTCTCGGAATTTTCATCCCCCGTGTCACGGAGCGAATATATAAACCAGTGCCACCGACTAGGAGGGGAAGAGTGAGACAGGCTCTTGAAGAGGAGCGCTCCCCGGCAGGGGAGTTAAAAGCAGAAATTAACGTTTGAGCCTGCTGTTGGTAGTCAGCCACTGTCATTGTATCAGTTGGGTTGCAGATATTAATTAAATAGTGTGGTGCTGACTTCTGCTCATCTGATGTCGGTTTAGCTGTACCAATATCAAAATAACGGTACACCTGTCTAGAATCCGCACTAATAATAACGCAACTCAATCGCCTAGCCAAAGCCAAAGCTAATCCCGACTTACCTGTCGCCGTTGCTCCACAAATCACAATTAATTTAACCATTTGTTATTTTGTCATTAGTCATGGGTTATTGGTCATTAGTCATTCAAATTCCAAAAAACTAATGACTAATGACTAATGACCAATAGGGTATATCCCCCAAATAAACTTCTCTTCAGAGTCCTCTAAAGTCGCCAGCAAGGCTTTTGTGTTAGAATTTTGGAGTGTTTTTGTACTCTACGCCTTTTTAGCGACTTCAAACCAAGAAATAGGAGATGATTCATGACGAGTAGTTACAGTGCCGCTCAGATTCAAGTTCTGGAAGGTCTGGAACCCGTCCGCAAACGACCGGGGATGTACATTGGTACTACTGGTCCGCGAGGACTTCACCATTTAGTATACGAAGTGGTGGACAACTCCGTGGATGAGGCTTTGGCGGGTTACTGCACTCATGTGGAGGTAGAACTCAATGCTGATGGTTCTGTAACAGTGACAGACGATGGTCGGGGTATTCCTACTGATATTCATCCCCAAACAGGAAAATCAGCGCTGGAAACAGTGTTAACCGTACTGCATGCAGGCGGAAAATTTGGTAACGGTGGCTACAAAGTTTCTGGAGGTTTGCACGGTGTTGGTATTTCTGTAGTCAATGCTTTATCTGAGAGGATAGATGTTACCGTTTGGCGAGATAAAAAGGTTCATACTCAGCGATATGAACGGGGTATTCCCGTAACAGAACTGCAAATTGAGCCAATTAAAGAAGACCGTACAGGTACTTCTGTCACCTTCAAGCCAGACCCCGAAATCTTTACGACCGACACTGAGTTTGATTATACCACTCTAGCAAGTCGTCTGCGGGAACTAGCATATTTGAATGCAGGCGTCAAAATTACATTTACCGATGACCGCTTGGAACTCCTCAAAAGTGGTACACCCAAGGTAGAAACCTACGAGTACAGAGGTGGGATAAAAGAATACATAGCCTACATGAACAGCGACAAACAGCCGCTGCATGAGGAAATTGTCTTTGTAACCGGAGAACGCAATCACGTACAAGTGGAAGTGGCATTACAGTGGTGTGTTGATGCTTACACAGATAATGTGTTGGGTTTTGCCAATAATATTCGTACTGTTGATGGTGGTACGCACTTGGAGGGTTTGAAGGCGGTTCTCACTCGCACCTTAAATGCAACGGCTCGCAAGCGCAACAAACTGAAAGAAAATGAGCCTAACCTCAGTGGTGAACACGTTCGTGAAGGTTTGACAGGCATTATTTCCGTTAAAGTTCCAGATCCAGAATTTGAAGGGCAAACCAAAACCAAACTCGGTAACACAGAAGTACGGGGGATTGTGGATTCTCTGGTGGGAGAAGCTCTTAACGAGTACCTAGAATTTCGCCCTGGTATCGCTGATTCCATTTTAGATAAAGCTATCCAAGCTTTCAAAGCTGCAGAAGCCGCTCGTCATGCTAGAGAAATCGTGCGGCGTAAATCAGTATTAGAATCTTCTCCCTTACCCGGAAAATTGGCAGACTGTAGTACTCGAGATCCTAAAGAGTCAGAAATTTATCTTGTAGAAGGGGATTCAGCAGGTGGGTGTTTTGATGGAGATACACTTGTAGCACTGGCTGATGGGCGATCGCTCAGTTTCAAAGAAATTGTTGCTGAGCAAGCGATGGGTAAAGAGCATTTTTGCTATACCATCCGCTCTCTTGGCACAATCGGTATAGAACGCATTATCAACCCCCGAATGACTAAGGCAAATGCTGAAGTTATCAAGGTGACTCTCGATAATGGGGAAACCATTGTCTGCACACCCGATCACCGTTTCATGTTACGTGATGGTAGTTACAAACAAGCGGCATTGTTAACACCGAATGATTCTCTGATGCCGTTGTATCGGAAACTGTCTGACACTAGTGAATCAGGAATTACCATTGATGGTTACGAGATGGCTTGGAACCCACGTTCTGATTCCTGGCTGTTTACTCACCTCTTTAATAACCCTCAAACACGAGAGGCTCTTTCATTGCAGGCAAAGCAACAATGGCAAGACAAGGCTTTGTTGGAGTGGCGAAGAGAAAAAACTCAGGAACAATGGACACCAGAGTTTAGAGCCTCGCATAAGGCAGCGTTGGAGCAAACCTACTACAACAAAACTATTGCGGCTCTTAAGCAAATAGAAGTTGAGCAAGGTAAGCTTGATTTGGATGCTTATCAGAAGCAGCGCTTGCAAACAAAAGACAAGTCTTTATTGCGGTTTGACAACTTCTGTGAACGCTACTTTGAAGGAAACTTTGCTCTTACAGCTCAAGCAGTTGCAAATTACAACCACCGCGTTGTTAAGATCGAACATCTTGAAGAAGAGGTAGACGTTTACGACATCGAAGTTCCCCATACACATAACTTTGCTTTGGCAAGTGGCGTATTTGTCCATAACAGTGCCAAGCAAGGACGCGATCGCAAATTCCAAGCCATTCTTCCCTTACGTGGGAAAATTATTAACATTGAAAAGACGGATGATACAAAAATTTACAAGAACACGGAAATCCAGTCGTTAATCACTGCTCTTGGTTTAGGTGTTAAGGGTGAAGAATTCGACGCTTCTCAACTGCGGTATCACCGAATAGTCATTATGACTGATGCTGACGTTGATGGAGCTCACATCAGAACCTTGTTACTGACTTTCTTCTATCGCTATCAGCGAGCCTTGATTGAGCAGGGATACATTTACATTGCTTGTCCGCCATTATTTAAAGTAGAGCGCGGACGCAATCACTACTATTGCTACAGCGAACGCGAACTGCAAAACCTCGTCCGCAACGAGTTTCCTGACAACGCTAATTTCGCTGTCCAAAGATTTAAAGGTTTGGGGGAAATGATGCCAGCACAACTCTGGGAAACCACTATGAACCCAGAAACTCGTACCCTCAAACAAGTGGAAATTGAGGATGCAGCAGAAGCAGATCGCATTTTCACGATTTTGATGGGCGATCGCGTTGCTCCGCGTCGTGAGTTTATAGAAACCTACGGCTCGAAACTCAATCTTCTGGATCTAGATATATAAGATCGAAGAATGAGCCGGAGTTAAGGTACAGTAAAGTAAGCACTTAGCTAAGACGAGCGCTTAAAGAAGGATAAGTTTTTTGAGGTAAGTAGTTCAAAGAACAATTCTTGAGCTATGGGTACAAGGGGAAAGAACTGATTTTTCCTCCCCTGCCTCAAGAACACAGACATACTGGATTGAAGGTGTTCCCATTTTTCAGCTTTCTAATACTTGAGTGCGTTTTTGCCATGGAAATATCAAGTGGCTAAATGTTTATGTTAAAAGTATTAACAATAACAATATATTCGCGCACATAAATGTGGAATATATTGATAATATTGTTTGTTACTTTTTTAATCGGTATATTTAATTATATG
>JAQYWP010000813.1 GCA_029379285.1 Rhizonema sp. PD38 | reverse complement strand
TCTCGCGAGCACTCAATACTGTATTATACAGGATGTGAAACTTTTCTCTTTGTAATCACTATTTTCACACCGCCAACTTGAACACCTGAGCCCGCGCATTTATAATGCGCGATATTGGCTCAATTTCAGCATAGATTTTTACTCTTTGTATAATAATCAAAGTTCGTTACATCCAGATTGTGGCACTTATACATCATTGTTTATATCTCCATCCAAGGTGAGCAAAGCCAACACTAACTAAGGATTAATAGTTTTGGACATCATAATTTTCTTTGCTGCTTCATAATCATCATTAATCAAATAGCAAAAATGGTAATAACTAGCTAGATAAAAATCGCAGCAAAATTTTTGATATCTGTCGGCTACTGCTAAAAAACCATATCTAGCACCCCTTTGGTCTTTAAACCAATCTTGATGAAAAGAATCATGGAGAAATAGCGTTAAGGTTTTTTCATCAACACTCTTGTTCAAACGAATTAATTTAATGTCAGGATTATGAGTCCGTTCTACTGGCAACAGCACGTCAAAACCATTAAAGTTTAAAAACTCGGCTAAATCAGCTTCGGTCTTTTCATAAAAAGGAGATGTCTCTTCTGATAAAGCAATAAAATGTTGCCACACCATCCAGAATTCATGCTTGCTATCAAATCCTAGATCAAGATCCAATCGCCAGCACTCATCCTGGCAAAGGTCGTCGATGACTTGTTTAGGTAAATCAGCTAGTTTCATGGGTCAACTCCCTGCTTTGCTGGTTTAATCGGTGTAAGTGATACCGAATCGAGGTGTGCTAATTACTAATACTAACTGAGGAATGCTGTTAGCCCTTTATTTTGACCAAGGGTTAGATGTGATCTGTTCTGAGAAGCTCGATTGTCTTGTAACGAGCTTCAATCAGTGCAGCCACCATAACGGGTTGTTCTTGTCCCTCACTCACAAACTGCTTGACAGTAGCTGCTGCATCCGTTAGTTCTGCCACTTCCTTGGTATAGGGAATATCACTAAACTGCCGTGCGTAAGCAACTAGGAGTGCAGTTGGACTAATTTTGTCGAAGTTACTGGCTGGAGGTGTTTGTATTGTGCTGGCGTCGTATGAGCTTGGAATCGTCATAGGTTCGATTGCTCTTGATATATTGTTGTTGCTCCAAAGTATATTCAACGAACTAAACGCAAAAGTAGCTTACGCAGAAAGAGGACGAAAATTTTAAGCCTCAGCTCCTTCAAGTCTCGAATCCAAGTGCCACTACTTGTCTGCCAAAGTTTAACGAAAGGACAACTCTATAACAGTTCTATGATAAAGGCTCTAAGCCAGTTTATGCGGACTTACTTTGTAGTATCTTCCTATATCCGTGATATAAGGAAAATGTAATGTGCAGCTTTAACTATGTCAATTCTTGACTCCAATCAAAGTTATACTTTCAGCCGATACTTTGAGCTTGGCTTTGAGGCTAGCGAACTCGCTGAAGAATTTGGCTATAGTTTAACTCGAAAAACGCTCAATTTACCCCAGTTCCCTGATGAACTTGATCGCTTGGGAGAATTACGCGATCGCATTGAGGAAGTTCTACCATTTGTACCGCTGACTAACGAACTCGCAAGACGAGAAATTCTCATATCGCGGGTGGTGACGGAGTTAATTCATTACACACAGGCAGAATTAAGAATTGAATATAGTTTAAAGGTTTCTAATTTGCTTCAAGGAAATTTAGATTATTTGCTGCGGGTAAATGCCGTTAATCAACTATTAGTAATAAAAGCAAAATACGAGGATTTAACGCGAGGTTTTACACAATTAGTTGCCGAATTGGTGGCACTTGATCAGTGGGAGAAGACAACTACAGTTGAGCAACAGCCAATTTTGATTGGCGTTGTTTCTACAGGTACAATATGGCAATTCGGTAGGCTCGACCGTAACACTAAGCATTTTGAACAGGGGATTAATAGCTATCGTGTTCCTGAAGATTTGGAGCAAGTCATGCGAATTTTAGTAGCAGCTTTGAAAGGATATAATTAGAAAAACAAGATCCCCGACATCTCTTACAAAATCGGGGATATGTGTCTTCATTTTCACAAAGTAAATTGCTCATGAGTTTAATGTAATCGGTAAGGTGAGAGTGAACGCTGTTTGACCAAAAGATGTTGAGTCAAGAATGAGATCACCACCATGTGCCCGAGCAATTTCACGGGCAAGGCTGAGTCCCAGTCCGATTCCTTCAACTTTACGGGTACGTGAGGGATCGCCGCGATGGAAACGGTCAAAAATGCGTATGCGATCACCTACTGGAATGTCATTTGATGCATTGGCAATCGTGATGTGGAGATAAGTTTGAGTTCGTGTGGCGTGAAGCTGTATCCAACCGTCGGCAAGATTGTATTTGATGGCATTACTGAACAGGTTATGCAGAACTTGAATGAGGAGATCGCGATCGCCTTGTACCTTGAGTTGATCGGCGATGTTGGTTTGTACAGCCAAGTGAGGAGCTAGCAGTTCCACATCCTCTACCATCTCCATCAGTAACTCAGACATATCCACTTTAACTAGATACAGGCTCATTTGTCCCGCATCTGCCAGAGACAGCAGTAAAAGTTTCCGCATAATCTCACTCAAGCGGCGTACCTCATCCAACAGGTTGCTTAAACGCTGTTGCACTTCCGATCCAGAGTCAACTTGTTGCAACGTTCGTTCCAGTTCACCTTGGAGAATTGTCAGTGGTGTTTTCAGTTCGTGAGCAGCGTCACCACTGAAGCGGGAAGCTTGTGTAAAACTGCGTTCTAGGCGTTCCAGCATTTGGTTAAACACTCGAATCAGTTCGACAAATTCAATATCCGTTGTCGCAATCGGAATCCGCTGATCTAATCCTTTGACCGTTACCTGTTGAATGACATCTGTTAATTGATTGATAGGACGCAAAGCACGACCAGAAAGCAACCATGCCCCAAGAGCAATCAGCAGAAGAGTTCCCGGAATTGTAACCACGAAGATATTACGAATGGTATCCATCTCTGGAGCGATGGCTTGCAAGCTAACTGCGATCGCAACCTGAACATGAGGAAATTTAGTTGACGCAATCCGCCAAGTTTCTTTTGCCGTCTTCTCAGTGATAAATTGAGGTTGGAACCGACGAATAAAGGGCGGTGGTTGGTGTGGATTTGTATTCTCAGGTTGTGGCGGTGCTGTTTCGGGAGGAGGCGGTAGGGGAAGTGTCAACCGAAGACGCTGAACTAACCGATTATTCACTTCCAGGTCAGCAGGTAGAGAGTTAGATTGATAAAGTGTGTTGCCGTTTGCGTCCAGCACTAGCAACGCGATGGGGGTTTTTGTATTTGTTCTGAGGGCATGGGATAGTGAATCTTTGTAGAACTGCCATCGATCTCGCTCGGGTGGAGGCAGAGAACTGCCGTCCGGAATCGGTGCTATTTGCGTTTGCGCAGCTACGTCTTTGTTAGGAGAAGACGGAGATGCCAGTGGAGGGTAAAAGCTTTGGGGTTCTCCTCTTCGAGGCGATTTCGTGTTAGCCCGCATTAACTGATTTGCAAGTTGTGCATCAAGCCGACCAATGTGAGCGTTGTAAATCTGGAACCAGGAGATTGCACCAAACCCTACTAATGCGCTTCCAGCCAACGCCGAAGATAACAGGGTAATCCGAAGTCGAAATGATGATCGTTTCATGAGCGAGGATCTGGCTTGCGAAATCGGTATCCAACACCACGAATGCTTTCAATGCAGTCGGCTTCATCTATAGGGTCAATTTTTTTACGAATTCGCTGGATACATACATCCACAACGTTTGTATTGGGGTTAAAGTCATAGCCCCATACATGTTCTAGAATTTGGGTACGGGTGAAGACTCTTCCGGGAGAGCGCATGAGATACTCTAAGAGATTAAACTCACGACTAGTGAGTTCTATGACCTTTTGATCGCAGGTGACTTCTCGCGTAATGCGATCAAGCTTGAGCAGTCCAACCGAAAGTAGATTTTGGCGATCGCCTACTCCCCGGCGCACTACGGCATGAATTCGCGCCGCTAATTCCTCAACAAAAAACGGTTTAGCAATGTAGTCATCAGCGCCCAAATTCAACCCTGTCAGGCGATCATCCAGTTCATTCCGAGCCGTTAACAAAATGACGGGAGCATTCCGACCTGAGAGTCGCAGTTGTTTGAGAATCGATAGTCCATCTTTTCCAGGCACCATGATGTCTAATACAATCGCGTCGTATTCGTTGTCTAATGCCCGCAGATATCCTTCATCACCGTTGTCGCAGTAGTCTACGACAAATCCCTGCTCCTTCAGTCCTGACCGGACGAAGTTAGCGATTTTCGCTTCATCTTCGACAAACAGAACGTTCACAAGCTTATATTACTTCATCTATTTATCCATTCTAAATTCATTACTCTTTTGTTC
>JAQYWP010000095.1 GCA_029379285.1 Rhizonema sp. PD38 | reverse complement strand
AGGGAAGAGGGGGAGATAGAGAACTCGGGTGAGGGAAAGTAGATTTAATTTATCCCTCGCTAAGTGCCCCTACATCGCCCCTGCCTCCCTACTTCCCTGCCTTATCCTTTGCCTATAAATTGTGGTAGTTAACGATAGATACCGTTATTAACGCGGTCGTCTCCTTCAGTGAAAGCTGCTTCCACGTCTGTTACGGTGAAGTGATCTAGGTTTGCTTGCAGGACGTCTTTTTGGTGTTCGCTTAATCCTTCAATGTTGAACACATCATTTACTTTCTCGTAAGGAGCATTTGAGACTATTTTTTTAGCAAGGGTGGGATATAGTCCCGGATACCTTTGAAAAGCTCGCACATTAGTGTTATTCAAATCAATTTTCTTACCAAATGCTGTTCCCAACTTTCTATCTGCCTGGTTCTGCTGGTATTGACTTCCCTCAACTGCCAGAACTGAAATTGACTGAAAAACACCATTGATATTGCCAGCTTGGGCTGTTTGAGGCATCGAGAACCATCCCAAACATCCTACTAATAAACTAAAAACTGTTAATAAACATGCCAATCGTTTCACAATTTTCTACCTCTTTTCATCAAACTGAAATAAAAATTGTCAGCTAAGAGCGGTTAGCCTGTAGCTGTTAGTACTCTCTCAAGAGCTTCCAGCTTCGTTAAATTTTTGCTCTTTGACCTAGCTTAAAGGGAAAAAATATGGTATTGACACAATATTTACCTTTAAGACTAATGGCTGATAGCTTAATCAAGACACAACAGTCATCAGAAACTAATATACAGCGTATTAATATGCACTTGGACTTGCTACTACAAAGCAGTCTGTCAATATTGGTGATAAACAGGAGACAAAAGACGCAGAGTTTTAACTCTCCCTAGTTCTCCTTGTCTGTCTAGAGAACGCTAATGTGAAAATATCACTACCATCTTGAACAGCTAACAACCTTGTATTTCAAACTTCTTAATTTTTAATAAGTGCGGGGTCAGTTTCCCTTGTTAATCAAACTGCAACGCCTAAAGTCTATGGCGGTGGAAGCCACTGCTTAGAACAAAGGGGAGTTCCCAAAAGATTGTGCCCTAGCACCTGTTGGAGCGTTGAGGTAGGACAGTTCCCATTATCAAGCAAGAGTTGCTGCTAGCAAAAATAAGCAGTCTACCAATATTGTACTTAAAACTGCTCCACTAAATGCATACCAGTGCTGCTGCTTGCACTTTAAAGGTAAAATTCCCACTATTAACAGCAATATAACAAGAGTCAGCGCCCAAGCTTTTCCTAATGGGGTTTGTACTTGCGCCACAGCATTTTGCAAAATTGCGGAGACGTACTCGGGTTCTACCATCATAATTTGCCGCCAAGAAGGTATTAAGTCTACTAAATAGAAGTACACATCGGTTAGTGCTGTGCCAAATAAAGAACCCAGATAAAACCAGTTACCGACTTTACCCCAATTGCGACTAATACACCACAAAGCGAAGGGTAAGCCGATAGCTTCCACTGGTAAATGCCATAGCGGTTCCCAACGCAACCAGCCCCAGTAAATCGATCCGGCAAACCAACTCCAACTGAAACCTAAAAGCAAATCTCCCCACAAGTAAGTAGAGGGACGTGACATCAAGGCAAAACTCAGCCATATCCAACCTGCTGTCATCATTAAACTCAGCAACGGTTGCGATCGCACCAGTGGCGCTTCCACAAAAACTGGCACTGACACCAGAAAGACCGCAGCTGCAAACACCAACCAAATTGATTTAGATATGACTTGCCATAACGGAATATCTGAGAACCCACTAAGCTGTTCTGGTCGATAGATGTGAAGCAAGTCGCGTACGGCTTGCTTCTCACTTATGTATGACTGCTGTGGGGTAGAAACAGTGTGAGAGGACAATGTATTGTTAACCAACGTTTTTAATATTTGTTACTTATCTTTATGTTATTTAAAATATCATAACAAAAATATCTTTTGAAGGTATTTTTACTATTTATACCTAAGTAGTTCACCACTGAGTTGGGACTTCAGGAGTGAGATCGTGCGATCGTAACCCCAAGCGCGAAGCGATCCTGCCAGAATCTTCCATCCGACAGACTTCGCGCGAAGTCTTGGGGTCGGAAGCTTCCGCGAAACTCGCGCCTTGAGAGTACTCTCTCCGGCAGATTTCGCGTCCCCAGAGCTTCACGCGAAACAGGGAGATTGAAGTCAGGGCGCATTACTTCTTATTGCTTTCTCCAAGGGAATAAATCTTTTTTTTCTTCCATACCTGAAAGTTCGGCGTCAGACATGAGTGTGTGCTCGTGCCAATTAATTTTACTTTTCCCTCAGCAACGCTCCTCGCCTCAACGGGAGCCAGTGCTGTTCAAAGCAACGTCTTTGCTCCTGAGAAGACGGAGAGCCAGTACACTTCTATATTGCGTTGGGGAACCGAACGAGCGTTCGTAAAGGAGGGAACAGGACTTACGACTTCTAGGAGTGCACGGCGCTGGCTCCTCACTAAAACAGCACTCAGCACTGTTGTGATGAGGAATTAGAATATACTTTCCCCCTCTGTCCTCACCTTCTAAAGTCGAGATTAATTTTATTGGTCGCCCGGAAAGATCGACCAATAAAGTGTAAATTCTGATAAATCGGTAAAATTACGTAAGTGTTTCGGGAGTTTGGTTAATGGAGACAATTAAGGAGCAGGGACTATATGAGGATAAGCGGCACCAGACGAATTTAAATCGACTCTCCCCCCTCTCCCCTTTTCTCTCCTTAGTACTATGAATCTGGACAAAAAACCTTACCTGAAACCATAATGGGCGTTTCTCGCTCTAGTTAACCCTAACAGCAAAACTTGTTGAAAGCTGAAAAATCCTTATGATGAGTTACACGTTTTTTGCAGCTACGACTTTTACCGAGCATGTGGACTTGGGATTCACCAAATTAGATTGGTGGCAAGTCGTTATTTTGGGCATTGTCCAAGGCATCACAGAATTGCTGCCAATCAGTAGTACAGCGCATTTACGAATCGTACCGGGTTTGTTGGGATGGACAGATCCAGGCACGGCTTTTTCGGCGGCGATGCAACTTGCCAGTCTAGCAGCTGTTATTACTTATTTTTGGAGAGACATCAAGCAATTGACAGCAGGAACATTCAGAGCGATCGCTAACCAAAACTTCCAGTCAAAATCCTTTCAACTCGTACTGGGGGTATTGCTGGGTACACTTCCTCTAATCGTAGCGGGTCTTGCGCTCCAGAAGCTCCTTAACAGTCCCAATTCCCCTTTACGATCTTTAATAGTTGTTGGATCGGCTTCAATTGTGATGTCTCTCCTGCTGGCGTTGGCAGAAAAACAGGGTGATCACGAACGCGACTTTAACCAGTTGACTTTGCGAGATGCGATTTTTGTCGGAATCGCTCAAGCATTTGCCTTGATTCCAGGTGTTTCACGTTCCGGTTCGACATTAACAGCTGGAATATTTTTGAAAATGGAGCGAGAAACAGCAGCCAGATTTTCTTTTTTGCTAGGTATACCAGCCGTTATACTAGCAGGGGCTAAAGAACTACACGTCCTCCTTAAAGCTGGTTTGGATACAAATGGTTGGTTGATTCTGTTAATTGGTTTAAGCTCCGCCAGTATTTCCGCTTTCTTAGCAATTTACGGTTTGTTACACTATCTAGAAAAACGCAGCACTTGGATATTCGTCTGGTACCGCTTGCTGATGGGAGTATTTTTGTTGGTAGCTGTACAAGTAGGATTACTACGTAATTAATAGTAAATAGATATTAGCGATTAGCTAATTGCTAATATCTAAAATTATACCCATTTTCAAAAATGTTTGCGACCATAAGATTGCTTTTTATAACCTAAATACAGACAGCACTTTCCAATCCAAAATCTAAAATCCAAAATGTATTATGAGTATTTCGATTCGTCCTGCCTCAATTACAAAAATTGTTCCCGACTCCATTGCTGCTGAAATTGGCTTTGAAGTAGGGGATGCCATTGTGGCTATCAATGGAACTCGTCCCCGCGACTTAATTGACTATAAATTCTTGTGCGCTGATGATGTCCTAGAACTGGAAGTCTTAGACGCTACTGGTAAAACCCATCATCTTGAAATCGAAAAAGATTACGACGAGGATCTCGGACTTGAGTTTGCAACAGCACTCTTTGATGGATTAATTCAGTGCAACAACCACTGTCAGTTTTGCTTTATCGATCAACAACCACCAGGGAAACGCTCAAGCTTATATTTCAAAGACGACGATTACCGACTGAGCTTTCTGTATGGCTCTTACCTAACCTTAACCAATTTGTCACAAAGGGAATGGCTGCGGATTGAACAAATGCGGCTATCTCCATTGTATGTGTCAGTTCATGCTACTGATCCCGAAGTCAGAATTAGACTGCTGAAGAATCCGCGTGCTGGGCAAATTTTGGACCAAATCAAGTGGTTTCAAAAAAAGAGACTTCAAATTCATGCACAAGTCGTCATATGTCCTGGTATAAATGATAGCATACAGTTAGAAAAAACCTTGCGGGATTTAGCATCTTACCATACTGGCGAAGTACCTGCAGTTGCTTCTGTGGCTGTTGTACCAGTCGGGTTGACGCGGTTTCGTCTGTCAGTAGACGAACTTACACCTGTAACACGATCAATTGCTGTTGAAGTCATTTCTCAAGTGCGATCGCTCTCACAGGAATTTCGTCAACAGTTTGGTTCCACTTTTGCTTGGTTAGCTGATGAGTGGTTCTTAATTGCGGGTGAGGAATTACCAGATGAATCTGAGTATGAAGATTATCCTCAAATCGATAACGGTGTTGGTTCTATTCATTTGTTTATCAAGCAATTTGTTGCAGCAGCCCAAAAGCTTTTACCGTCAAAAGTGAAGACCCGAAAACTAACCTGGGTTGTTGGTAATGCCGTTGAACAAGCTTTTCAACCTATTCTCAAGCGATTGAATTTGGTTGAGGGTTTAGAAGTTAACATGCGTGCTTTAAATAGCGATTATTGGGGACAAAGCATCACTGTCACAGGTTTGCTCACTGGTCATGACTTACTTTTAAACTTACAGGGTCAAGATTTAGGGGATGGAATTTTACTGCCCAGTATTATGTTAAAACATGATGAATCAGTATTTTTAGATGATATAAGTATTGAGGAAGTTGCTGGCAAACTGAATACAACAATATTCCCGATAGCAGGTGTTGAAGAATTAATCAAGACCTGTATCAAATCGTGAGTATTTATTTGTCAGCAGTTTGCAATCAGCTATGAAAAAAATTCGTATATCTAGACTATATAACTATAGTTCTAATGAGTTGTAAAAGCTGATAGTAGACTAATGACATCCTAATACTCGCATCAAAATGACAAATGATCAATTAACTAATGTTTAAAATCAAAAAAACAAAACTATTTATTCTTAAAGTCCCATTTTTTATTATTTATCTGTTGAATATTTCGCCCCTAATGGCGGCGACTTCAGAACCTATATTGAGCATAGTTCAGAGCCAAGAAAATGCGAATCAGTGGACGGGGATAACAAACCGCTTGCAGACAGCAGGAGTAAAGTACTGTATCATTCCTCTAGCTAACGTTCAGAGTGCGGGAGATTGGGGTGAGCGCAAGGTGTTATTTTTACCAAATGTGGAGGTATTAACACCAGCACAGGCGATCGCCTTAGAAGAATGGATGAGTAAGGGTGGGCGACTTATTGCCAGTGGGCCTGCTGGTAGTCTGTCAGCGCCGGGAGTGCGCCAGTTATTACAAACGCTTTTAGGAGGTTACTGGGGATTCAGCCTCAATGGTTCGCAACAGCTACAGCCTTCAAAAGCCAAGACGCATGAATGGGCAAGCGACAACAAACTCTTTGGCAATATACGCGGTGGCGTTGTGGTTCCTGACGATGTAGCTACCGCTCAAACAACTGCTGTTTGGAATTCTAAAGATAATCCTGCAGCAGTGGTATCAACTGATCGTTCTACTTTTTTCGGATGGCGTTGGGGAGTAGATGCAGCTTCACCAGCTTCAATAGACACGGCTTGGTTACAAGCTACCCTCAAGCGTTATCTAGCCACGCCCTCAGCGACTAAAACTATAGAAGGCAGTTCTAAAAGCTGCTCTACATCAGTAGTGGCTTCTAGAGACACGGGGACGAGAGGACGCAGTAGCGCGGAAAAATATTCTGTCTCCACATCAGAGCGTCCTCCACTCCCCACTTTCTCTTCTTCCCCTCCTGTGAAGACTGCCGTTGCTCCTCAACCCAGACCGATTCAGCGCAACCTCACACCTCAAAGGTCAGATGAAGCTATCGATAAACTTGAACAACAGGTGCGTCTGAATGTTGCACCGAACTCACAAACGCCGATCAACAGTGCCGAAGCGATCGCTCTTCAGCAAGAGTTAGAACATCTCATTGGTAGAGTCCAGAGTGCCAATTTAGCTGCCTCAGTCATTTCCGATCAATCCCCGTCTGTAAAGGCTCAGCAAGTACAAGTGGCATCAACAAGACTTAGCACACCAATCTTAAACACAGAGCAAGTCTTAGCAAAATCTCGGGAAGTAGCCAAAAACTTGCAGCAATTGATTGCCCAAAAAAAGTACGCTGAGGCTCGTCAGCAGTGGTTGATGGCAAAAGCGGATTTGTGGCAGCAGTTTCCCGTGGATAGGCGATTGGCTCAACCAGAAATCCGGGCAATGTGGCTGGATCGCGGGACAATTGTTCGTGCTGGCAGTGAGCAGAGACTGGCTCAGATTTTCGACCGCATGGCACAAGCCGGAGTGAATACCGTATTTTTTGAAACCATTAACGCTGGTTATACTATTTATCCCAGCCAAATTGCACCGCAGCAAAACCCATTATCTCATGGTTGGGACCCACTAGCAGCTGCAGTTAAGTTAGCTCACGAACGAGGTATGGAATTACATGCTTGGGTGTGGACTTTTGCTGCGGGTAACAAACGCCACAATGAAATTCTCAACCTCAATCCTGATTATCTAGGACCAGTGCTAGCTAATCATCCTGATTGGGCTGACTATGATAACCGAGGGCAGACGATCTCTTTAGGTCAAAGTAAACCATTCTTCGACCCAGCTAATCTCCAAGTACGCCAGTACCTACTCAGCTTGTACGAAGAGATTGTCACCCGTTACAAAGTTGATGGTTTACAGCTAGATTACATTCGCTATCCCTTCCAAAACTCGGCCCAAGGAGTGACTTATGGTTATGGGAAAGCGGCAAGAGCGCAATTTCAGCAACTGACTGGTGTAGATCCAGTGAATATTTCTCCAACTCAGCAGGATCTATGGCAAAAGTGGACAGAATTTCGCACGCAGCAAGTTGATAGCTTTGTTGCTCAAGTGTCACAGCAACTGCGACAAAAACAACCCAATCTGATTTTATCGGTTGCAGTATTTCCCCTTCCAGAACTTGAACGCATTCAGAAAATCCAACAGCACTGGGAAGTCTGGGCACAGCGTGGTGATGTGGACATCATCGTCCCTATGACTTATGCTCAAGATACTCTCAGCTTTGAGCGATTAGCACAACCGTGGCTCACCACCAGACAATTAGGTTCTACTCTGTTAGTACCCGGAATTCGCCTGCTTTCCATGCCCACGCTGGGGACATTCGATCAAATTCAACAAGTAAGAGATTCGGCAGTGAGTGGCTATGCCCTCTTTGCGGCGGAAAATTTCAGTAATGATCTCTATAAAGTTTTTAATAGCACTCAAGGCAGCGTGCAACATACAAGACTTGAACCAATTCCTCAACGTCAACCTTTTCAAACAGCTGCTGCCCGTTACACAACTTTACAACAAGAATGGAAGTTGATTTTCCAAAACAACCAGTTGCGAGTGCCAGCTACGATGATCTCAGACTTTAACTCCCAAGCAGAACTTTTACAAAGCTCTTTGAACCAGCTTGCAGCCGAACCGAATACCAGTAGATTGATAGCAACGAAAGCCTCGCTAGCTCGCTTTCAGTCTCAGTTTAGGGAATGGATGCACTTGCAAGCTATAGACAATCCCTATCAAGTCAAAGTTTGGGAAAATCATCTCACTATGATCGAAAAGCTCTTACGTTACGGTGAAAGAAAGCGATCGCGCTTTTAAGGAGCCGAGTTGAGTCTAGCTTGGTAATGATGAAGGGCAGGAACACACTCTAACTTCCTGCCAACACTAGGCATTTATAATACTTAGTGTTGGCTCAACTACTTGCAACTTATGTCAAATTAATAAGTCTTTAAGTATACTTAGATATCTTATACCAAGTGTGTACACGCAAGGTTTCCATTTGATACAGTGTCAAAATATTAAATAATAGTTAAATATATCACAGACTCACATATTGCGAGCCAGTCTATTGTAATCAGATATGCACGCCTTAGCTCAGAGGCTCTCGCTACCATCCTTATATTCAGTCATTGACTTTTCGCTAGCGAATGTTGCATCCTATACATCATTATTAGATGTAATTGCGCTCATGAGTCAATGCCAGTCACAAGCAAGTTATGTCTCGATTATAGAACTCAACCAGCACCAGATTCTCCCGACGGGAGTTGAAGCAAGCGTGCAGGCATTAAAATGCTTCACAGAGCAGGATTTGCGGATTCTATCTTCAGGCATTGACTTCAAAACAGCCAAAATGTCTGAAGTTAAGAATATTTTAGTCATTGGCTTGAAGCAGTCTGAGATTCACCATATCTCATCAGCACTGTCAATTTTGCGTCAGTATAATTTGCTTTCAATGTCAGTTGTCTATGAGGCAGGTAAACTTACTATTTATACCACAGATGAAAGCATTTATCAAGTAATTGAACAAGAAGTAGGAGAAAACGCACAAACAGAAGAACGACTGCGTTTGTTAGAGTTAGTTGTTAATCATGCCAACGATGCCATTCTTATTGCAGAAGCTGATGCACTTGATGAACCGTTGGGATCTCAGATAGTCTATGTCAACAAAGCCTTTATTTTGATGATCGGCAGGTTAGTTTCTGAATTTGTATGCGAAACATGGGGTATTTTACATGAAGAGAAAACGTCTCATAGCCAGCTAGAAAGAATTCGCGCTGCACTCCAAAATGGTTTGTCAATCAGTATAAGTAATTAGCGGATAGAAGCTAGGAGTTAGGAATAAATAATAAGCAACAACTAATAACTATCCACTATCCACCTGCTCACAACTATCCACTATCCACCTACTCACAAGTATGACTAAAATTTTAGTAATTGAAGACGAAAAATTAGTACGAGAAAATATTATAGACTTACTAGAAGCTGAAAGTTTTGAAACTATAACTGCTGCTGATGGACGTATTGGATTAGAATTGGCAGCTTCCGAAGCTCCTGACTTAATTTTGTGCGATTTGATACTACCGGAGATTGACGGTTATGGTGTATTAAGAGCATTACGTGAACAATCTATAACAGCCATAATTCCCTTTATTTTTCTTAGTGCCAGAGCTTCCAGAGCAGATTTTCGTCAAGGTATGGATTTAGGTGCTGACGACTATATTACTAAGCCATTTACTCGTGCTGAATTATTAAGTGCGATCGCCTGCCGCTTAACAAAACAAGCTAGTTTGAGGAAGTATTTAGCTAGTAACCCTGAATCTAAGAAACTTGGCTCAGAAATGCAGATAATAGAAATGACTTTACGCCGTACGTTAGAGCGAAAAGAATTTCAACAATTCCAAGTTTATTATCAACCGCAACTAGACATCTCTTCTGGGAAAATTATTGCTGTAGAAAGTTTATTTCGCTGGCAAAGTCCTGAAATTGGTATAGTGTCTCCTACTAAATTAATTCCAATCGCAGAATCTACGGGTTTAATTGTACCTATTGGTGAATGGATACTGCAAAGTGTTTGCGAACAAACAAGAATATGGAATAAGGCAGGATTTTCCTCATTACGTGTTACGGTAAATGTGTCAGTGCATCAATTGACACAACCAGACTTTATTCAAAATATTGCGAATTTTATAGCAAATAACGAATTAGATCCGTCTACTTTAGAATTGGAACTTACAGAAAGCACAATTATGCAAGATGTGAATAGTACAATTGCAGTTATGCAGGAATTAAAGTCTCTAGGTGTGAAAATCGCTATTGATGATTTTGGGACAGGATACACTTCTTTAATTTATCTCAAAAAATTCCCAATTAATACTTTGAAAATTGACCGTTATTTTATTCACAATGTTGCCGAAGACAAGCAGAAAGCAGCAATTACAATGGCTTTAATTCAAATGGCGCACAATCTCAATTTCCAAGTAGTTGCTGAAGGTGTAGAGACTATTGCTGAACTTAACTTTTTACGCCAACACAACTGTGACGCCATGCAGGGTTTCCTCTTTAGTCGTGCGCTCCCAGTAGCAGAGTTTGAGCAAATCTTATTTGCCGACACATACTTAAAATCATCGTAAGCGTCTAACCTTATTTTTGAGCGCTCAGCACACATTGTTTGCCAAGGTTCAAAAAACCTCAGCAATATCACTCAAGGCATTGCATTGTTCTTATCTTTACAATAGCTGATATCACTCCTTGAGTTTCATATAAGTATGGATATATCAAAAATCAAGAAAAACTTGACAGTACATACTAAAGGTGAGAGGAATAAACCAGGAGCGCCTATAGGTACTGTAGAACACATTGATGGCGATAAATACATTAAGCTGACTCAGAATAATTCACCAGATGGTTTGCACCATTGGATTCCTCTAGATTGGATAGAATCTGTGGACGATCAGGCTGTGTACCTTAATAAAACTCAAGAACAAATTATAACAGGACTTATGGTTTATCATTGCAATCCAAGCGTCAATTGAAAGAAAGATTCAGTTAGGGCTGTTTGGCAAATAATTGTGTGCTTCAAGACTCACCGTGTAGAGACGCCATGGAAGCATCTCTACATCATTACCCATTACCAATTCCCTATTTTCTCATTTTCACAACTTAGACGACTTCAAAGCTTGTGGTTCAAATATAAGGTAAGTCCCCCCCAATCCTTCTACAATTGTACGTGTATTGGCAACCATCATTTTCTGATAGGTGTCTTCCTCACTTCCTGGCGTACCTAAATTATTGACAAGTAGTTCTCTTTTTGAAACATTCACTTTCGCTTCTTTGGCTATAGCTTTAATTAAATTGAGATTACTTGTATTTTCTGGAAAAATTGTTGGTACACTATCTTTTCTGATATCTCTAACTAATGCGCTGACTTGTGCTGCTGTAGGTTTTTCCTTATTGCTAATACTTTCTGAAACACCTACGTATGAAAGCCCGTAAGCTTTGGCATAATAATCCATTGCATAATCAGTTGTCACTAACTTGCGTTGATCGGCAGGAATACTCGCAATTCGTGACTTAATCCAAGCATCCAATCGTGTGAGTTCATTTTTAACTTTTCGTGAGTTGTTATTATAAAGTGACGTATTTTCTGGTGACAGTTTACTTAAGTAGTTGTTAATGACATCTACCATCTTGCTCCCATATTTGGTATTATGCCAAATATAATGATTTGGTGATTGTGGCTCAATAGAAACGGCACGTTTATTAACTGCAATTTTGGGGATACGGTTTTTACTAGCCTTAATTAACTTGAAAACATTCGGTTCTACATTATATTCATTAAAAAATATTAGCTGAGCATTTTCAATAGCTTTTCGGTCTTCTAACTTTGGATGATACAGTTGAGGGTTAGCATCAGGAGGAATTAAGCAGGTAAGATTAATTGTTTCCGCAGCAACCTGTTTCGTTAAATCACACAGTACGCTTGTTGTTGCGACAACTCGGGGAAGATGATTGTTCAACCCAGTAGAGGTAACAGTAGTAGTTGAAGTATTCGCTACATTACCTAGATTATTACAGCCAAATAACCCAGTGCTAAGAGCAACAAGAACAGTATACAAGGGTTTGGTTGATGATAATTTTTTCGACATAAAAACTTCCGCTCTTCCTTTGCACTTGGCAACATTCTACCTTTACACATTGTTTTCGTAAGCCAAATCGTGCATCTGTTAAAAATTGTAGCGGCAGTATTCACAGCAAGTGGAAAAAGTGGCAAGTATTTTTGAGGGGAATTCACACTTCGGGGTTAAAGAAGTTTCAACCCAGCATACCGGGGTTACTGTTCATGTTTTACTCTCAATCGTTAATGTGAATTGGCTACAGCATATTCTATTGCTGCTTGGAATTTGGCTAAGGAGCGAGAAAGCATATCTTCGCTCTTCAGTGAGGGAAATGCGGAAGTAACCAGGGATTTCCTGTGGAGTTCCTGGTAAAACAAATAGATTATGACTTGTAGTAACTCAGCAAAACTACAGTCATCTTGCCAAGGTGATCGCACTAAGAGAAAGAATGTCCCATCAGGGGTACGCAGTTTGTAACCCATGTCTCGCAGTGCCTTCACTATCCAATCTCGCTTTTTTTGTAAATGCTCGATATTTAGGTTGAGTTGCTCCAAGTCGCCTAAAGCATACTGCATTAATACACTCGGATAACACCAACCAAAAGCACTTACTTGTAAGATGGCAATGACTCGCCTTATTTGCTCCCGATTGGGCATAGTGGAAGGTAACTTCTAAGAAGCACATTTTAGAACCCTTATACAGCAGGGCTTTCAGAACGCAAATAAAAATGTGCTTCTTTTATTTGTTGCTAGCGATCGCCGCTAGTCGGAGGCTCATATCTTGCACCTAACGTGTAAACCCGTAAAAGACAGATAAAAAGTACAAAAATATAACAGTGAGCTAAAAAACAAAAGCAGTAGAATTTAGTCTAAAAAGTTACTAGATAAAAAGAATATTACTTACGTAAGCTTTCCGAGAGTATATTTGTCGGATGGCGCGTCATCAAACCGCGCCGACGTTAGGCACCTATTCAATGTGTAGAGTACGGTGAATTTTTCGAGACTTTCGCGTTCTTCCGGAGTCAAGGAGACAATGTATTTTTTTGCTGGCATAGATAGCTATCTACTGCTGGGAATTACATCTCCTATTATCCGTCATAATGTATTTGACAGATTACTAGGATTAAATCATGACAAACAATCAGGAACCGGAGAATCGCCGTACCGATATTGAAGAAGGCAATTATAACGAGCGGATTGGAGGAGATTATGTCCAAGGAGGGAATAAGTTTTTAAACAATAGCTTTGTAGTTTCCCTTTTTGGACGTCCTGGTAGTCCGAAACCATTATCATCAGCAAAGCGTGACCGAATTCGACAGATTCTGTTAAAACAAGTAGGAAAGGAAGTGGATATCCGACTTAATACTTCTCTCCATAACCGAGTTTATATTGCTTTAAACGTCGAGCAAAATCCCGAACAGATTGAATTACCTTGGGCAAGTGAAATTAAAGTTGGCAACCGCCCTAAGATTAAATTAGATAATACAGATATTATTAAAGTTTTTGCTCAAGACGATATTGCTGGCAGACTACTAATTTTAGGGCAACCAGGTGCGGGAAAAACCACTATGCTCATAAAGCTGACTGATGAGTTAGTAAAACGGGCTCAGAATAATCAAGCAGATCCTGTCCCTGTATTATTTACTTTATCGGACTGGAAAAAAGATTACCAAAATATAAAAGATTGGTTAGTTGAGCAACTTAAATCTAAATATGGAGTCCGAAAAGATATTGGTAGACAGTGGGTTGCTAATCAAGAAATTATACCCCTTCTAGATGGTTTAGATGAACTGGCGGCAGAACGTCAAGAAAAGTGTGTCATCCAAATTAATGAGTTTCTTAATCCGAAAAATTGGAATAGTCCTCTAGTCATTTGTAGCCGCATTGAAGAATATCAGCGATACACAACTTTGTTACAGTTAAATAATTCTCTAGAATTATCTTCTCTTTCTCCTCAGCAAGTTACTCAATACTTACAAAATATAGGTGACTTCCAATTATTGAGTAATATTAGTCATGATAAAGATTTAAGCGAATTAGCTAAAACGCCACTACTCTTAAATGTTATTGTACTTTCGGCTGAAGAAATTTCAATAGAAACATGGCAGCAGTTCAACTCTTCTGAGGAACGTTTAAGTTACCTATTTGATGCTTATATCCGTATCATGCTCAAACGCCCTTATAGAGATAAAGGCAAACAGCCTAAAGCGGAAAATACTCAACGCTGGCTAAGTTGGTTAGCATATCGGTTAGTTAAGGAGAGTACAACTGAGTTTTTGATTGAAAGAATGCAGCCTAATTGGTTGGAAAATCAAGTCAAAAAAAATATTTATAATTTAAGTTTTTGGGGACTTATAGGTTTAGTATTTAATGGGACATTTTTATTTTTTTCGTATTATTTTATGATAAAACAATTGATTTATTTT
>JAQYWP010000812.1 GCA_029379285.1 Rhizonema sp. PD38 | reverse complement strand
CAATACATTGCACCTGCAAATATGAGGAAATCACGCGGACTATTGCAAGATTTTGATACTCCTTATAGTGAATAAACTGACATTAGACAAAATTATGTACCAAGACAACAAAAAAGACATCACAATTTACAAAGTTGTAGTCAACCACAAAGAACAGTATTCCATTTGGCTGACTGACCAGGCGAACGCAATAGGCTGGAAGGATGCTGGCAAAAGTGGTCCCAAACAAAAATGTCTCGATTACATCAAAGAAGTTTGGACTGACATAAGACCGCTGAGTCTCCGGAAAAAGATGGAGTCATTTGCTCTCCGTAAGTAGAAACATATTTGGTTTTCCAGACTCACTCGTAGTGGTCGTCCTTTGTTATTAGTCATTAGTCATTTGTATTTATACTGGACTTTAGGCAAATGATTAATGACTTTTGACGGATCATTTCTTTGTGTACTCAACCCAATCACTTCTGCTACAGTCTCTTTTCCAAGAACTACACCGGATTACGAGCGTCTTGAAGTTGTAAATCACCTTAACCTCAGGGCTACTATTCTTTTCAGCTAACCATTCCAAGTTTTTCCTAGCAACAACCTCATAATTCCGTAAGCACGTCCCAATGATTACCAGCTATCCCATCACTGGGGACAATAAAGTTGAGACAGTGCGCTACACCTTGCCGGAGCAAAGCGTACACAAAGGGCAAGTCTTTATTAACCAAACACAGTACTTTGAAGGCATACCAATGGATGTCTGGAACTTCCGTTTGGGAGGTGATCAGATTTGTCTTAAGTGGCTTCAATCTCACCAAGGTTGCTCTCTTTCTAATAAAGATATTCAGCAGTATCAGCGCATTGTTGTAGTCTTAGAAGAAATCATTGATTTAATAGTAGGAATTGATACAGCTATTCAACTTAGCCAATTTAACAACTGGAAAATTTTTGAAAAAGTGCAATTCATAATTCATAGTTGCAGAGCAATTGGGGATCGAGCAGAATCAAGTCAGTTTAACATCAAATTTTGCAGAGAACTTAGGGGCAGATTCATTAGATATGTTGGAACTGTTTATGGTTTTGGAGGAGGCTTTCGACATTCAATTTAATGATCAGGTTGCTAAGGAGACTTATACTGTACAAAAACTTGTCAATTGTATTAGACATCTCCGGAAATGAATTATGCGTTAACCTAAATCTTTTGTAGGACGCGCCATGGAGTGTCTCTACAAAATGTTCAATTTTTCCAAGTGTGCGTCTATGTTTAGAAATTTATCGCCTGAAGTATGGCTGTGAACTAATTGATTTGATAGCGTTTGCTCTTAGTCAAAAAATTATCATTTGGTGGTATTGTAAAAATGGAAGCAAGTCCTAAACAATAGCTGGCACATCAGATTAAATCAACCTGTATGGTAATAGCAAAACGACTCTCAAAAGCTTGCCTGCAGAGTTTCCTGATTCTCCTATCCGTCACAGTTGTTAGTATTTCTTTTCCGACGATAGCATCCGAAGAGAAGCCCGAAGCCAGTCATAAACCGGAACCTCTTCAAACCAAGATGACACAACGAGACTTCAAAATTATTGAGCAGTTAGTTGCTATTGCCCAGCGCAAATCTGCCTCTGTACAAGAAACAAAAGCTTCAATGGGATTGAATGCTTTTGTGGACATTGCGAGCATCGAATTGTCGCAGTCTCAAGGCACGTCAAATTCAATCTCACATGATTTCTCATCTGAATCTGAGAGGGAGCACGGTTTTTCCGTCAGCGTCACCATCGATCCAATTAAGCTCCTGGCCACCATTGAGAAACAACCTGTTATGCAGGCTCGTTTGAATGAAGCCAAGAGTCAAAAACGAGTAGCCGTCGTGAAAAACTATGTGGCATATCTCCTAGCCCATCAAGCCGCGCAAATTGCCGCTTATAAAATGCAAAAGTTAACAAAGACTACTTCCATTGCCAGTCTCTATTCCCAAGCAACCCCTCCCGAGAGCGTCAATTATCTTACCAATCCTGACTATGTTGCCGCCGCAACTCAAATGTTGACTACGAACACAGGCGAACAAGTCGCATTGGAAGAATTAGCAGCCAGTGTCGGCTTATCCCCGCAAGCAACGATTGCTATTATAAATGGTCGATAAATATTGCACAGTTTTTGCAATCCAACCAGACAACCCCTTCATCGTTCTGACTTTTCCCGTTAAGTCTCTTTCAGGGTAAGCTCATCTAATTTTGTAACTCTTGATACAGACAAAAAGCTTGAGACTCTATCTGAATATCAATGTTTCATTCAAAATCGGACGAATTGTGGTAAATGATTGAAAAAACATGGGTCAAATAGCTTTTTATGTTTTTTAAACACATAAAGACGAAAATGTCAATCTCACCCCCTTGGCTCATATAGTAATTTTGAACTTATTTGTGCTTTGGGTAAACCCCGAAACTACCGTGTCAATAGAGTTTGAGATGCGCTTACCCTGACAAATGACCACAGAGAACAAAGTATTCTATAATACTCATTACATAAGAAATAATTATCATATTTTCCAAGGGAGCAAAATATGAAATGATGAAAGTAGTGTGTCGTATATTGGCTGAAAAAGTTGACTGTTTCATCTCTAAGAAAAACCAATCACAGTCCGCAGTAGGCGCATCTTCCCTTTTGCCATTTTAAGAGTGATGCCACTCTTTTAGACATTTCTGGGTTATTGCCCATTCTTGTACTCCAATAAACCAGGTTCCCGTCGTATGGGGACGATTCACCTTTAACTTTCACATGACGCGCTATTTTAATGCTGGAATGCCTAGCGGTCGAAGTTTGCCGTTTGATTTGGGTATATATATCCTCTTCGTTGGCTGAACTCTCCAGGGTTGATATTCCTTCCATTCTTTCACCAGTTTCACCTGTTCAAGGGGTGTTTTCACCTTTTGACCATCATAGCCTGCTGTACGCTTGCCTTGGTTGTCTTGGGTTACTCTTCGCACTGACAATCTTGTAATTGGAGTAGCTACGCATTTGCAACTTCCTGACTGCTTCTGACCTGATTCCATTGCCCCAACTGTGTCGCACGATAAATTCTTTGTCTGGTGGTTCTTAACTCTCTTGTTCACGGTCTTCCAATCAATATCTGACCATGACAGCAGGATTTCCTTGGTTCCGATGTCATTGCTGACTCTATCTTTCACTTTCGGTTCAGTTCTATTTACTGAAATTTATCGTTGAGAACCAACTGGAAGTCTGCCATATGAGCGATGTAAGCCAAATTTTGAACCTTTATTCCCCGCATTACCAGGGACATTCGCAATTTCTGCGCATCCTTTACCCTCTAGGTAATTCCGACATCCAGGCGGTTGACCTACTCCAGCTATCGACCTGTCGCTTGAGAACTTATAGGGTTTACTGTAGTTCCGTGTGTGTGAGATGCGTTTAGGGGTTGGGTTCCATCTCTGCTCCGGTAGGGATATGTTCTGTCGTCTTACTCTGGACACGACCGTCAAGACCTCCTAGCTCAAGTATCTTCGGTGCGCTTGAAGATGCGGCTTAATGTAAACCTAAGTTTGCCTAAGTTTTTGATAGCGCGTTACTATTGTATGAACCAGTTACAGCAAATTGCAGGTTTATGAAGTATAGTAACATGGGAAGTGTTAACCTACAGCATATTCTGTAAACTGCCGTTTAAACGGCGAGTGAAAACCGATTACAATATCTTGTTTAGGAACACCCATATTTACCAGATCTTCTGTAACTTCATTTTCTGTGCCATTATGCTGTAGCCACATTTTGCCATCTTTGATGTCTAAGTGAAGAAAACACCCATATATTCTTCGGTCATTTCTCCAACCAACATGAAGCAGTTGATAATGATGTCGTTCTGTATCAAAGGCAAATTGAGTTTCTATATCTGGATCAGCAGTACCAATACTAGCGCACTCTTTTAACAATTGTTGAATTATTTTCTGATGTTGAGTTACTTTATCCATTGAACAATCTCCTCTAAATTTGGATTATAAATTATTAATTTTAGCGCATAGGTTTTAATTGCGCTTTGGACTAAGCGTATAGTGAAAAATGAACTATACGTATCTATTGGAACTGCCAAGTATAGCTCGCGTTCTGGTTCTTGTTCTGATAGCGCAAATTTCTAGTTAAGAAATTGCCCTAAAGCTGTATGAAATTCAGAAATTACTGATGCTCTGACAAAACTTTTGGTTTCTACTGCAATTTTATCGCTACTCTCTGTTCAATAGCTTACTACTTAACACATTTTATCCCACATTCCGCACCCCAACTGTCACGATAGGGAAATTACTGAGACAAAAAAGGCAAGCAAGAATAAAAACAGACATATTTAGGCAAAAAAGAGATTTGATCGGGAGCATCCCAATTTGGCAAAAACATATTATTCGCGAGTCGCTCTGGCGAATAAAAGGGG
>JAQYWP010000811.1 GCA_029379285.1 Rhizonema sp. PD38 | reverse complement strand
CAACTACCAACTAACAACTAACAATTAACAACTAACAACTAACAATTAACAACTAACAATTAACAATTAACAATGACTAAAACCGCATGGGTCTTTCCCGGCCAAGGTTCTCAGTCGCTAGGAATGGGAATTGATTTACTAAACCTACCATTAGCCAAAGATAAGTTGGCTCAAGCTGAGGAAATTTTAGGCTGGTCTGTCAGCGACATTTGCCAGAATGATGAAGAATTAGCACGCACTCTCTACACTCAACCCTGTCTATATGTAGTAGAAAGCATTCTTGCTGATATGATGCGAGTTCATGAACAGCCAGATTTAGTCGCAGGTCACAGTCTAGGAGAATACACTGCTCTTTACGTCGCTAAGGTCTTTGATTGGTCTACTGGTTTGCGGCTAGTTAAGCATCGTGCTTCCTTGATGGAAAATGCTGTAGGTGGAATGATGGCTGCTCTCATTGATTGCGATCTTGAACAATTGGAGAAAGTCATTGCGGAAATCCCAAACGTGGTAATAGCAAATGATAACAGTCCCACTCAGGTTGTAATTTCTGGAACTCCAGAGGCGGTACAAGCTGTAATGTCCAAAGTCAAAGCCAAGCGTGCTCTTCCATTAAAGGTATCAGGGGCTTTTCACTCTCCTTTAATGGCAGATGCGGCAGCTGAGTTTCAAGAGGCTCTAAAACTTGTCGAGTTTCAGCAAGCTTTTGTGCCAGTATTATCCAATGTCGAACCTGTTCCAACTGTTGATGCTAATCTATTAAAGCAACGATTGATACAACAAATTATCAGTCCTGTACGGTGGCGAGAAACTTCACTAGCATTATTAGAAAATGCCGTAAAGCGAGTTGTGGAAATAGGTCCTCGTAACGTATTAACTGGTTTGGCAAAACGTACTTGTGCGGATTTTATTTTAGAAAATGTCCGCAGTGCTGCTGATTTGCCTGCTTGATCAAGGTTTAGCTTTTTTTAAATCGGGTAGTATTGTTATTTGAATATCACTGGGAAGAGGACGCAGATTTTTAGGCAAACTATCCTTGTCAACTTTACGTTCTTTCATCGCTCACCAGTCGCACCAGCAGAGCTGAAAGCTCTTACTCGGTAAAAACTCCGTGTTTTTACTGAAAGTGCTGAAAAAGTATATATTAAGATACACCAAATCCCCTTAAGATAAATTGCCGTGTATGAAAAAATATCTTTACTTATAAAAACCCTGCTGAGCCAGTACGTTGGCGAGCCAGCACCTACGGCGGGAAACCCGCCGTAGGTGAGGAGCTTTGGGGTTCCTCTGCTTGAAGCAGCCGTAGCGTATCAATACGCCTTTTAAAGGCAAACGTATTGAGCCTAGCAACCCACGCAAAACGGGCTATTAGGGCTGAAAAGTCTTAAGAATTTCCGTCCTAAAGCAGCGGAGAATGTTAAGCTAATTCATATCTGTTTGTCTTAAATTATTTTTTGTGGGCAAAAGCCGCGAACCATTGATTAGTTTATTACTGTACCACGCTTTTAAGTGGTCGGTGGTAAGTCCTGTACTCCACACCTATCTTCGGGGGCAAATTTATGGTGCGGAAAACGTTCCTAAAACTGGACCACTGGTGGTAGTAAGCAATCACGCCAGTAACTTTGACCCACCGCTTGTTTCTAATTGTGTACGCCGTCCAGTTGCGTATATGGCGAAGGAAGAATTATTCAAAATCCCAGTTTTGAAACAAGCCATTGAGTTATACGGTGCTTATCCAGTGAGTCGGGGATCTGCCGATCGCACTGCTATCCGGGAAGCTTTAAAGTATCTTAATGAGGGTTGGGCTATAGGTGTGTTTCTGCAAGGAACTCGTACCCCAGACGGTCGGATCACAGATCCAAAACGCGGTGCAGCATTGATTGCTGCCAAGGCAAAAGCACCAATCTTGCCAGTGTGTTTGTGGGGGACTCAGGCAATTGAGCAAAAAGGGGTGATCGTTCCACGTTCAGTTCCTGTCACAGTGCGAATTGGCGAAGTCATTGAAACTCCATTATCTACTAATAAAGAACAATTGGAAGCAGTGACGCAACAGTGTATGACAGCAATTAATGCGCTTCACGAGCTGGGGCGATGAGCTTGCTGTTAATTAGAAAGCGAACTAGCCCTCACTAATCTGGAGTAACGAATACAATAGACCATACCAACTTGGTTAGGTGTTTCCTTGTACCCACAAGGGTTGCTGGTATTACAATCTCTCCATCCACATTAGCAAGGAATCCTCTACCAACTTCTTGATGCTTCAGTTGAAGTTTATAATTCCTCCCTACTCCCCTATGAGCGTAGAATGAGTTTAGGCACAGAAGATTCGGACATTATGTCAGATTTAAGGGCGGAACTAACAGAAAATTTGGATGAGGCTGAGTGGGAGTGGCTTATTCCCCATGTGAAACGGGATGCGGTAATTGTAGTGGCAGCAGAACTGAACTTGTTGGATGTAGGAGTGGCGATCGCTGGCGATAACTTATCGTTTGTACAAACCTGGATCGATGAAGCATTGATTGCCAAACCGTCATCAACTCAAATGGGAAAGTGGAATAGCGACGCCAAGAGGCGATTTATTACTTTAATTGTGCAACCCTATGTGCTTGTACAAGAAAAGATATCGAGCGTTCCTGATTAAGGAGATGCATTTTGCCTCACGTCAAGGCAAGGCAATGCGTTGGACAACTTCCCCGGCTTGAAGCAACTGCCGCGCAAAGGCGAGGCAGCGCGCATGAGGCGTTAGTCAGGGGTTTTAAACCCGAGTGGCATCGGGTACTTCCATTGGATCTCTTCCCTTCAGCATAGCTGCTATGCACCAGACAGTGGACAGTGCTGGATAACCAGTACTCAAACTGAAAACATAGCCAGATCAAGTCTTAACTGACTACGTTAATTGGGTGATGACACCTATAAGTGCTTTCCAGCTTGTAGCTCTGTCGCTGGGCGTTAAGTTCGGTGTATTTTGGTTAAGCCGTGAAGCTCGCCGGGGGAAGCTTCCCCCGGCAGACTTCACGTGTGCGTCCAGCCGTGAGCAAGCCCTTTTAACATGATCGAGGAAAACATTACCCGCAATTTGGAGGCTCATTATGAGCAAAGTTTTTTCACTCGATACTGACAAACGTCCACTCAACCCAGTGCATCCAGCACAAGCTAGGCAACTATTGAGAAACGGTAAAGCAGCCGTTTTAAAGCGATTTCCTTTTACCATAATTCTCAAAGAGTCAAAGCCTGATGAATCGGTCGAAACATTAAGAATAAAAATAGATCCAGGAAGTAAAACGACTGGAATTGCAATAATCAATGATACAAATGGTGAATTAATCTTTGTTGCTGAAATTCAGCATCGAGGCTTTGCAATAAGAGATGCGTTAACTTAAAACGAATGCAAAGTTTCACTTCGGTTTTAGAACGGGCGATATTGTAAAAGCTGAAGTGCCGAAAGGGAAAAACATTGGGGTGCATGTAGGAAGAGTAACTACCAGAAAAACAGGACAATTCGACATCAACACTGGAATACAGAACTTACAAATAATTAATCATAAATATTGTAAAGTCATACAAAGACACGATGGCTATTCGTATTCATTGTCCAGTGTTGTTCATTGAATTTGTTTTTAGAGGTGAAGCGATCAAGCCTCTGCCTTTCTTCGGTAAAGTTTTATTATTCCATTGACTTTTTTTTCTTTGAGGGTATTGTACAAGTCCATCAATTTTGTCTAAGAAAGTCCATGCATAAAATTAAACTATCGATTTTTACTTTTTTATCCACTTGAATTATCATTTTCTTTTTTATTAACTGGTACTCTCTTCATAGTATCTTCACATAAATGAGAAACCGATTATCTATGATAAATTTAGGCTGTTTTTAACTTTCAGCTAATATCGATTGGAGTCAAATTGGGTAAGAAAAATTAAAGCTTTTGTAAACTTAGCAATAAGTTATTGCTTCTTGGGTGAAAACACGGGATATTCTCTGTAATAAAAATTACTAAAAAAACACAAAGAAACAAAAGCGTGGATATTGGTTTAGTGAAGTAGGGATAGAATCGACATCACCGAAAAATGGTGCAATTACACTCTGAAAGTCCTTATCTGCCTAAGGTTGAGAGTTTACTACTTCGACTGCTTTTACCAGGGAGATATCAAGCCTTTCAGAGCATCTTGTACTTTTTTGCAAAGGTCTCAGTCCTATCCCATAAAGACAACTAGATGCCAAAGAAAACACTACCCCAACTGATAAAACCTAGGTGCCTGACATGGAAAATTTGTCTCATGGTTTCACCCGCCGCAATACGCTCAAACTTGCTTTAGGAGGTGCTGCTGCTACGGCGGCTACGCTGCTGACGAGCAGTAATCTGCGCACGCCCGCCGCTGAAGAGCCTGACTCACCCCGTACTGGTCCGGTGAAGTACACTTC
>JAQYWP010000810.1 GCA_029379285.1 Rhizonema sp. PD38 | reverse complement strand
GATTCAGTTTATTATTGCATGTCCGATTTCTGGATCTTATTTAATCCTCATTCCTATATAAAAAGCCTGTCCTAACTCTGAACACTCACTCATAGGGGTAGATATCAGTGTTATTAGTTCCCAATTATACCAATTTATCAATCATAGGTAACAGATACGGTAGGGGCGAACGGCTGTTCGCCCTTAAATAACTTTTGATGTTTACCGAAGTTTTACGGAATTGGCATTAGTATACTAACGCTTTTATAATACCAACATGTATCAGGTGATGACGGTTGGTTTGTCCATTCCAGTCAGGGTATGAATTTGGGCAATCTCATCTGCGATCGCAATCAAATTTCCTAAAGCATCTTGGGGATCGAGGTTGTGTTTTGCCGGATCTGGTTCGTAACTTTCCAGATATATCCTTACAGTTGCACCCTGAGTGCCTGTACCGGATAGACGGAAAACAATCCGCGAACCATCAGTGAAGCCAATCCTTACGCCCTGCTTCTGGCTGATGCTGCCATCAATAGGATCAGTGTAGCTAAAGTCATCACTGTACTCCACCTGATATGAACCAAACTGCTTGCCTTTTAAACTCGGCATGGCGGAACGCAGATTTTCGATCAAAGTGTTAGCGCGATCGCTTGCAACTTCTTCATAGTCATGGCGGGAGTAGTAGTTGCGTCCGTAGGTTTGCCAGTGTTCTTTCACAATCTCCTCAACTGACTGTTGTCGCACTGCTAAGATATTCAACCAAAATAACACTGCCCACAGTCCATCTTTTTCTCGGATATGGTTGGAACCCGTACCGAAGCTTTCTTCACCACAGAGAGTCGCTTTATCAGCGTCTAGCAAATTCCCGAAAAACTTCCAGCCTGTGGGAGTTTCATAACATTCAATACCTAGTTGTGCGGCCACCCGATCTGGTGCTTGACTTGTGGGCATAGAACGTGCTATGCCCGTTAGCCCGGAGCTATAACCTGGAACTAATTTAGCATTGGCCGCTAATATTGCTAGACTATCGCTAGGAGTCACGAAGAAATGACGACCTAGAATCATGTTGCGATCGCCATCTCCATCCGAAGCCGCACCAAAATCAGGTGCATTCTCCCCAAATAAGATTTCCACGAGTTGATGGGCATAAACTAGGTTTGGATCAGGATGTCCACCGCCAAAATCCTCCAAGGGTGTCCCATTGATAACCGTATTCTTTGGTGCGCCCAAACGGTCTTCAAAAATATTATGGGCATAGGAACCCGTAACAGCGTGGAGTGAGTCCATACACATCCGGAAGTGACCGTTCGTCAGAAGTTGACGGATGCTGTTAAAATCAAACAGCGACTCCATGAGTTCTGCGTAGTCCGCTACGCAATCAATCACTTCTACCACCATGTTATCTAGCTTAGACTCTCCTAATTTGTCGAGATCAACGTCAGGAGCTTCAAGAATTTTATAGCTATTAAGGGCTTGGCTTGAAGCATAAATGGCTTCCGTCACCTTTTCCGGAGCCGGCCCACCATTACTAATGTTATATTTTATGCCAAAGTCACCTTCTGGACCACCAGGATTATGACTCGCAGATAGGATAATCCCACCAAAGCTCTTGTACTTACGAATAATACAGGAGGTTGCTGGGGTGGACAGAATACCAAACTGACCAACCATCACCCGACCAAAGCCACTTGCAGCAGCCATTTTCAGGATAATCTGAATTGCTTGGCGATTGTAGTAGCGACCATCGCCACCCACAACCAGAGTTTGCCCTTTATATCCTTGTAAGCTGTCAAAGATAGACTGAACAAAATTTTCTAAATAATGAGGCTTCTGGAAGACAGTAACCTTCTTTCGCAGCCCGGATGTACCAGGTTTTTGGTCGTTAAACGGTTGAGTGGGTACAGTTTTGATAGCCATAGCAATGTCGGCAGGTGCTGAAATACAGTACTCTGTAATTATTTCATAAGTCCCTTATCCGAATTTGGCTACACTACGTCTTTAATACATAAACCGGAGTACATGTGAAGCGCGATCGCCGAGAAATAGAACTAAATCATCATTTGCTATGACATAAAAAGGACGCCTTGAAACTTGCACTATATGTCTTGAAACAAATCTTTATTTTCTTTTCCCTGACATTTTAGCATTACTATTGTTCTATGCCTTCGCGCTCCATTAAGTTTTGTATTTGTGGTATTAGCAATGGAAGGCTGTCTTGGATAGTATTCCAAATTATCTCCAAGTCCACTTGGAAATATTCGTGAGTCATAACATTTCGCATATTTCCCATAAAACCCCAAGGAATTTCTGGATAACAGGATCTAATTTCAACAGGGATATTTTTGGTAGCTTCACCTATAATGACAAAGTCGTAAAGTATCGCTTTTATCATTAACCGACTCACCAAAAAGTCCTCACAGTTCATGCCTGAGGTACGTTCTAGGATTTCATTTACAGTTATTAGTATGTTTTGAATACGAAGTGGTCATTCTCTAGATGGCACGGATAGCCTCCTTAAGAATAGGCTCTCGTACATGTTGCTTCAAAGCTTGTGGTCTTCCTATATCTACAGCCTGCCCCAAGATATCTTCTAAATAGAGCTGCACTTGATTAAACTCAAACAGTCCTACTGAGCGATCAAACTCTACCAAAAAATCTACGTCACTATCTGGATCTGCTTCATCCCGTGCCACTGAGCCAAATAAATTTAAAGACTTTACTCCCATTGTCTGCAATTGCTCTTTATGCGCTGCGACAATTGCTAAAACCTCATTCCGCTTCATTGTTTCTTGTCCCCATCCAGTAACTCCACCTCTCCTATTCGTAAGATAGCACAGGGCAACTACCAACAAATTACCAGCAGATTGAATAGTTAACGGCTGAATCCAAGCGGTTCCTGTCTCTGAAACATATCGTTTAAGCAAAGCACTGGTATCTAAAAAGTATGCTGTTACCACTCACCTCGGTTCTCAATGATTGTTTTGTGAAAGTAATTGACCATCAACATGAATAGACTGTACCATTGCTGCAAAATCTCCATCAGAAATCGGTTCTGCGTCAGAGGGAGTGGGAGGTGTAAGTAAGCCAGACTTGTAGAGAGGTTCAAGCAAAGGCAGGAGTTCAGTCATAGTTTGTTAAGGCAAAACTTGCAGCCAAACAGTTTGGTGTTCAGACAAATTTACTGGAACCAGGGGTCGCAAAACACCGTTTTCGTAAATTGCCGGAATTGCCTTAGCCATTAAAATTAATTAACTTTTATTTCTAAAGTTATTATACAATAAACCCTTAAATGCTGGCACTATTAATGAAAATTAGTCAGAACGATCACACTCCTATAGGTGACCAAGATACAGCTTTAGTAGCCATAAGCGATATAAGGAAACCTTCTGCTTTCGCAACTTTCAATAATACTCCGTTGTTTAATGATGTTGCAAGCTACACGATAACTATTGCAGCTAACAATGATTTAGCCGATATCTACTATCCTAATCCATCCAATCTAAAAATTAGCAATGACTCGTTGCCAATAGCATTGTTCTTGCCGGGTGCAAAGGTTGATAAATCAAGTTACTCCAAATATGCCAGTTTACTAGCTCGCTATGGATTTGTTGTAGTTGTGCCCAATCATACAAGAAGTATTCCACAGAAGGGATTTGAAGGTCTTTTACCTGAACCCTCACAAATCAACGCTGTCTTGTCACAAATGAAGGCAGAAAACTCAAATCCAGCTTCGCCTATATGCGGCGTTATCAATCTGCAAAAACTCGGCTTACTTGGGCACTCTGCTGGAGGCTATGCTGGGTTATGTGCGATCGCAAACGTCTCCCTTCCTTTTTTCTGTGAAGACTCGTTCTCCCGACCGATAGAACTGCTTGCGGGAGCATTTTTTGGTTCTTTTTTACAGAATCTATTAACTCAGGAGTTCGTCCCCATCAATAATTCAGGTATTCAAATTGCTTTATTACACGGAGTTCTTGATGGCATCAACACTATTGATAAAGCAAAGGCAACCTACGAGCAAATTCACGGTCCCAAATCATTCATAACCATTTTGGGTGCTAATCACTACAGTATCACAAATATTAACAACCCTCCAGGTTCTGGTCCAGACAAGAACATACCTGCTATAGCTCAAGATGTAGCCATTGAAACTATCGCGCGTTGGAGTGGACTGTTCTTGCGTGCCAATGTTCTCGAAGACAAAGGTGCTTTCAATCATCTATATTCTACAGGTGATGCTGAGGATACAAATGTCACTGTAACTAGTACTGCTGTACAGAATTAAAAATTTAAAGGCTACCTTGGAGGCTGTCTAGCAATTCACAATGGTTGCTTGATTTTCGCCACACTGTACTAACCAAACTAATCTCTAAAGCATATTCAGTATCTTCTTTTATTACTTTAAATATCAGCAAATAAAAACAATTGATTGAATAAACT
>JAQYWP010000809.1 GCA_029379285.1 Rhizonema sp. PD38 | reverse complement strand
GTAGAAATCGAGTTTTTTTGGAAGTCACCAATCGGCGGTTCAATAGTTGTAGCGATCGCTCTACCATACTTCATCAAAAGTTAGATTTACTCAAAATCAAATCGGTATAATTAGTTGTACAATCTCTCCTATGTATGACGATACCTGCCGATTCCTTGCCGAACACTTCTCAACCGACTTCGCCAGTTGGTTGTTAGGAAAGCCTGTCACGATGACAGAACTCAAACCCTCTGAACTCTCCCTCGATCCGATTCGCGCCGATGCCCTAATTTTACTAGAATCAGACGAATCTGTTTTGCATATCGAGTTCCAAACACTTCCCAAAAACAATATTCCATTCCGTGTTTTGGATTACCGCGTGCGAATGTACCGGAAAGATCCAACCAAACCGATGCGGCAAGTTGTGATTTATCTCAAGCAGACTGGATCGCAGTTAGTTTATCAAACGAGCTTTACGATGGAACGCACACGCCATGAATTTGATGTCATTCGGTTGTGGGAGCAACCTGCCTCACTCTTTTTACAATATCCTGGACTATTGCCCTTTGCTACACTGGGACAGACTGCAAATCCCGCAGAGACATTACGCCAAGCAACTGAGATTGTAGATCGGATTGAAGACCCAGCGATACAGGCGAATCTGACAGCAGCCGCAGCAATTCTAGCTGGGTTAAGATTAGAACAAGACGTAATTTATAGTCTAGTGCGGAGAGACATCATGCAAGAATCTGTGATTTACCGTTCGATTCAGGAAGAAGCAGAGGCAAGAAAACAGAGAGAGATTGCCAATAATTCTTTACGAGAAGGTTTTCCAGTTGAAGCTGTTGCTCGTATTACCGGATTGTTGATCGAAGAAGTCCAACAACTTCAACAACAACTCAGCGAGTCCGCAGAAAGTTAAGTTTAGGAGATGTGCTGGAAGATAGTCGATTCAACTGTTATTGGAACGAGAGTTGATTGAGGAAGTTGCAGAAGGTTATCGCTTCCAAATGGAGTTAATTCGACAGTGGTTTACTCATCAACGCTGATTACTTATGAACTACCGAGACTACATCACGATTGAACCAAATAAACGCAGTGGCAAGCCTTGCGTGCGCGGTTTGCGTATAACGGTTTATGAAGTGCTTGAGTACCTAGCTTCTGATATGACAGAAGCAGAGATACTTGAAGACTTTCCCGATTTAACGCAGAAAGATTTTAAAGCCTGCATCGCATATGCGGCTGACCGCGCGCGTCGGTTTATGACTGTGCCAATATCGGCATGAAATTACTTTTTGACGAGAATCTCTCTCCCAAGTTGCCGCTCCGTTTGACTGACCTTTTCCCAAATTCCCTTCACGTTCGGGATGTTGATATGAAATCAACTATCGATCCAATAGTTTGGGATTATGCAAAGTTGAATGATTTGATGATTGTCAAGGGAAGACGCGGATATGCACGATAGAAGCTTATTATTTGGAAATCCTTAGAGCAAGACGTAATTTATAGTCTAGTGCGGAGAGACATCATGCAAGAATCTGTGATTTACCGTTCGATTCAGGAAGAAGCAGAGGCAAGAAAACAGAGAGAGATTGCCAATAATTCTTTACGAGAAGGTTTTCCAGTTGAAGCTGTTGCTCGTATTACCGGATTGTTGATCGAAGAAGTCCAACAACTTTAACAACAACTCAACGAGTCCGCAGAAAGTTAAGTTTAGGAGATGTGCGGGAAGATAGTCGTGAAGATACGGCATAATTATCGCATATTACAGAGAGACATCATGCAGGAATCCACCGTTTATCGTTCAATCTGGAAAGAGGCTGAGGAAGAAAAGACACGGGCGATCGCTATCAATCTCTTGCGTAGAGGAGTGGCGATCAACATTATTGCCCCTTCCACAGGCTTATCGATTGAGGAAGTTCAACAACTTCAGCAGCAACTGAATGAGTCTCCACAAAATTAGCTGTTACTCCTCAAAAATAGGGCGATTACCATTAATGCTGATTGGGACATATTTGTGTCAGAGTGAGGTAGAAATTACTCCCTTCCCAGTGTAAGATTACTTATCTCTGTGATCTTAAAACTTGGCTTCCTTGGCGCGGGCAGGTGCTTCAAGTCGGCAGAGCCGCCCAACGCACTGCCCTTGTCTTGGCGGTTCATTTTATCGGTATTCTTAAGCGCGGGAAGGAAGTAAACGTGAGTCTCTTCAAGAAATAGGACTTACGCAAAAGTTGCCAAAAGGCTTAATTTATTAAACCGCCAAGAACGCCAAGAATGAGTAGAGTTTGCGTAAGTCCTAAGAAAATGAGAGTGGGCAGAAGAACCCCGACAACTTTTACGAAGTCGGGGTTCTTTGTGAAGTTCTTACTCAACTCCCTCAATGCGATCTTCAACTTCCTGATACAACTCACGCAGTAATTGCAAGTTGTTCTCACTTGTTTCCCAGTAACCGCGTCCATTGACTTCCAGCAAAGTGGAGACAATCTTACGGAAGGAATGGGGATTGAGATTCATTAGGCGATCGCGCATAGCTTCATCCTGAATAAACGTGGCGTTGGTATCCTCGTAAACCCAGTTATCAACAGCATCCGCAGTTGCACTCCAACCCATTGTATTGACTAATCGCTTCGAGAGTTCTCGCACACCTTCATAACCATGATTCAGCATTCCCTCGTACCACTTAGGATTCAATAACTTAGTACGACTGTCCAAACGCACGGTTTCTGATAGTGTACGGACTTGAGCGTTAGCTGTGGTAGTGTCGGCAATGTAGGATGCTGGTTTTTTACCATCACCCCGCAAACTGGCGACAAGTTTGGTGGGATCGGAGTCGAAGTAGTGAGAAACGTCCGTCAAGCTAATCTCGGAAGAATCGAGATTTTGGAAAGTCACTTCAGCAGTTTTGAGAGTCGTTTCAAAAATCTGCCGCGATTGTTCCATCGTACCGGGGTTATCGCTACTAAACGCAAACGATTTCCGCGTCAGGTACATTTCCTGCAACTCCGCTTCACTTTCCCAAGTGCTGTTTTCCACTGCCAAGTTGATATTGGAGGAGTAGGAACCAGAAGCATTCGAGAAAACACGAGTTGCTGCTTGGCGTAGGTTAATCCCCATTGCCTCTGCTTGTTCAAGCGCGTGTTTGCGAACATAGTTCATCGATGGCGGTTCATCTGCTTCCGCCGCCATCTTCACTGCTTGATCCAGCAAATTCATTTGGTTAATAAACAAGTCGCGGAAAACGCCAGAACAGTTGATTACCACATCAACACGCGGACGTCCCAATTCTGCCAAAGAAATTAATTCCAACTTGTTCACTCGTCCCAAAGCATCCGAAACTGGACGTACTCCTACCATCCACATCACCTGTGCTAGGGATTCGCCGTAAGTTTTGATGTTATCCGTACCCCAAAGGACAAAAGCAATGGTTTCGGGATACCTGCCACCATTTTCTGACTTATGCCTTGCCAAAAGTTTGTCTACAACAATTTTGGCTGATTGCACAGCCGCAGTCGTAGGGATAGATTGGGGATCGAGAGCATGGATATTCTTACCTGTCGGTAACACATCCGGGTTGCGGATGGGATCACCACCCGGTCCTGGTAAAATGTATTCACCTTCCAACCCTTTGAGTAATGCACCCAGTTCGTTGTCAGCACAAACTTGCTCCAAGCAGAAATCCAAATACTCAAAGAGACTTTGGATTTTAGCTTTTGGGTTTTGCATTTGAGAATTAGAATCCAAAATCGGAAATCCTAAATCCAAAATTGCTTGCACCCAAGGTTCTTTCTTACCCATGTTAAAGAAGGTAGAGACGCGCCATGTCGTGTCACGAGAAACACGTCCTTCAGCATCAGTTTGTTCATGTACAAGGGTAGAAACTGCTACGCGGGTTGCATTCGTGATATCTTGCAGCAGTTGGACATCTTCCAAAATGCCTTTGTCGTTGTTGTAATAAATCTCATCAATGTCGCGTCCGATACTGTTAGCAATTAGTCGGAGTAGACTGGGAATTTCTTCTTCTGTACGATCTAAGCTGGCAATATTAACGAGTGTAGCAATTGCTTCTTCTGCACTGGGAGGCTTTCCAACTACGTGTAATCCACATGGCAAAAGTCGCGCTTCTATCTCCATCAGCTTACAGTATACCAAGCCAACAACAGTGTCCCGCTCTTCAGCGGTCATGTCTTTGGCATCTTTTTCAGCTAAGGCGACATCCTGATCCAAATTCACCATCCGGCATTTATCCATGATGGTATTAACAATAGGAATGCCGCGCCCGGTATCTTTCAACGTTTGGTAAGAAGCCACCAATTCGCTGAGTTCTTTCAAACCCTTGTATAAACCAGCATTTTCCGCCGGAGGAGTTAGGTAGGAAATTGTTTCCGCATAACTACGACGCTTGGCAATTGTCGCCTCACTAGGGTTATTTGCCGCATAGTAATACAA
>JAQYWP010000808.1 GCA_029379285.1 Rhizonema sp. PD38 | reverse complement strand
AAGCTCAAGAACAGCCTATCTTCACGAGTCAACGTCTTATCTGAACCGTATTGGGGGCAGGTGGAAGAAGTGCGAATATTGTAAAGCACCAAATTTTGCTGTAAACAAAAGTTAAGGTGTGCGTAAAAAGTTATGCACACTTTAACTTTTGGATTATAATTATAGTTACTGCTGAACAGTTTAAAGATTACCTAATATGCTTAAAGTGCCAAGACAAAGGCAGCGTACCCTTGGGGGTTTCCCCACTTGAAGCGACTGTCCGTGCCTTGTCCTGTTGGACACGCTCCTTTGTAGCTTGCATAGAGAGAAGAGGTACAAAGCAGCGTCTCGCAGTCTTTAGAGGCTAACAAAGAAAGCAGGGAACATAGGTAATCTTAGACTGAAAAAGGAGTAATTAAAAACTAACTGACTATCAACAGATATTATAGAAATTTCTGCAAGCTATAAAATAATTTCTCCGTAAAAGGAGTGGGAAATATTGAAGATTATTTGTAGGTCAGCGTAGCTAAATTTAGCATACAACAAATTTAGTTCTTATTGTCTTTGGCTATACTTAGGTACATGTTAATTATCCTTAAGCTAGTTATTTCTTTTGTATTGGATAAGCACTTGGTAATGTTATTAACTGATTGTACCAATATTCGGAAGTTGAGCGCATACCCTTTAAGTTAGGTTGGCGCGAAAAGAATAAATACATAACAAATGTTTGCTCAGCAGTTTATTAACAACTATCTCCTTCATCATGCTGAAAACTTCCTTTTTCGAGCGTAGAGGCGAATCCTCAAAAAAAGACGACGATGTCCTAAGGTAAAATTGCGTTAATTCACGCCTGCTTACCTATTCAGATCGGAAAAAATGCTAAATGGTAAACATAATGACATAAAATAATCAAAGAAATTTCATTAAAATATTAATTGTTCAGGACAAGCATCCTTTGCAGGCAAAAGAGATTAAATATAAACTAAACTCCCTCATCAAGGAAGCATCCACGAACGAGCCGAATTTGGCAAGAAGGTTAGAGGAGATAAATCGTTGGGTTAAAGATGTTAAACCAGGTTCGCTGACAGCAAAAAAGTTTGTCATGCATTTTCTCGTGCAAATAATTAGAGATTCTCAAATTTGGCTAGACATTGTCAGTTTGTCAGAACAAGAGCGACAATTGTATTATCAGAGAATGACGGCAACCGAAAGATATTGGTATAGCTATCTCTTTCCCAAATGGCTCAAAGAAACAGATCCAAAGTTTTATCTCTGGAAGCAGAAACTGATGGCAGGAGAATTTTATCAGACTGATGCTCATGTTCTTAAATCCATAGCTACTGACATTGTGCGTCGTGAAGGGACTTTTTGGCAGTGCTATGTAGCAGACTTGTCAATGGCAACCGATCTTATTGTCAGTAGTAAGCAGGAAAAGCCTCTTTGCATTCAAATTACTAGTCTCTCTGATGAATTTTCTCAAGAAAAGTATGATAATTGGGAAAATACTCTACAACAATGGGGCATAGACAAAGGACTTTTCTTAAGCTCCAATCCTAAAGTCAACGATCTAGCAAATAGAATCGTAAATATAGTGCTATACAACAGCGATCGCATAACAACTGGTCATTATTTAAAACTAAGCTTGTAGTGTTAAGTCAATTACATTTACTAATTGTTCACAAACAGATATTGCTCACCCTCTCGTAATCATAGTGGAAGAACAACAAAGCGCTCGGCAAGAGAGAGTTGAAAAATTCATTCAACATTTAGAACAAGCCAGACAACTACAGAGAGACTGGATGAACTGTGGACTTGAATGCGTAGACTTGTATGTTGAAGATGTGGAAGAAGATTGGCTGGAATTGTGGGGGGAAAATGAAGATGAGCAACAAATGATTGTTGCTGTAACAACATTTCTAGAAAGTAGTGACTGGGCAGCTACTAGGGTAAGAAAGCAGCTAAAACACAAATCACTCTCAGAAACTGCAACTGAGTTGGAAAAATGTTTAAGTCTCCCTGAAGAATATAACAGAATTTTTGCTGTTAAAAATGTATTAGCTGAAACTTTAGATTCGCGGAACGACAATGATGAAATCGACTTACTGGATTTAGCCGAGAATCTTCTTGAGAGGTTAACAGAAATTGTAGAAAACCACCACAATTAAAACACCCTAGTACATGACGGTTAAAATAAAGCTACCATTGGGAATTACTTATAGCCTTCAACTCAAGCTATTTGAATTTTCAATTCCATCGCGGTATTAGTAAACTCAGCAGGCATGTAGAGACGTTCTAATGAACGTCTCTATACACTAATTTGCCACTTCCGACATCTCAATAACGCGCCCATCATAGTCCTTTACCAGAAAATTCAGCGGTTTCTGGCTACGAAGCTTGAATTTCAAACCACGCGTTTCCACTCGCATCAAGATCATCTCCAAACAGTCACGATCAAAGCAAACGTGGCGTTGCTGACTTTTGCTACCTAAACTTGCTCCGGCAATTATATGCAGTTGAGTGTTTTTCTTCAACTGATACCAAAGTCCCTCGCTGGCGTTAGCCATTCTGTTACTGGAAAAGCTGGGGGCACTAGACAAGTAAAGCGGATCGACTCCCGTTGCCCCGATAGTTTGCTCGTAGTTGTAGTAATAGTGCAAAGGAACTTCAGCTGCTGGCAAACTTAGCAGCCCTTCATACAACTGTCGCGCTAACTCCATATCCGACACCATTACAGTGTAGACTTTCGGAGCACTGGTAAGAAATAACCACATGGCACCAGCATATGCTGCTAACAGCATCACCATTATGCCTTGGGTGGAGAACAGGCTATCTAACGGTAAGGAAGGCAAAAAAGAGCCTAGAGGAAGATCAAATAGTAACTGCCTGACACTAACTGCTATAACCATGAAACTTTAAGGTATCTATAAGTGAGTCAATGAGCGACTCTGTGAATTAGGACTTTAAATTTAGTCTGTAAATCTAGTGTATCAAGAGTGCAAAAATCTGACCAAGAACTCAGAACTAAGATCGCGCTTATGAAAAATTATCGTTGAGGTATGGCAGCGATGAGTCAGGCGAAGAGAGTTTGCCGTAAGTTTACATTTCGTTACTTATTGTCAACTTACTTAGACGGGTAGAAGCTATTCGTAAAAAGTTGAAAGCAGAGTGCTGAGTGCTAATGACTACTTAATAACATAAAATGTTAGCAACAGATACTCCTTGACAATTGTGCAAATTCCTCATTTTACCGAAGCTAATCACCCCCTGGTTAAGTCACTATTTCATCACAGTGATCACGAACTACTGACGCTGTTTCAGCGCCATTCAGACTCGGGCAAGTATTTTACGGCGATTTTTTGCCGCTATAGCCCAATCGTCTACACCTTGATTCGGCATTCAGCACGATCACCTGTACAAGCTGATTATCTCTTTGCCCTCACCTGGCGACATATTTACTATCAGCTTGGTGGATTGGATTTAAGTATCAATCCACCAGGAAAGGAAAGTCTCACCCTACAAAATTGGTTGATTAATATGACTGCCTATTGTATCAACGAAATGGAACTCCCCCCGACAGAAGCAATTCATTATTCTCTCAAAACAACTTCTCCGCCGTTGTGGTGTTATGTAGAGCAAGCGCTGGATCAACTGCCAGCAATGTTGCGATTGATTGTCTTGATGGCTCAGACTTTCCACTGGAGCGAAACTAGAATTGCTGCTTATTTACAAGCCGAAGGAGAAGTTCTGACTCCAGCAGATGTAGCCAATTTTCTTCAAGAAGGTTATCTTATGTTAGAGGAAAAACTACCAGCAGACGTTTGCGCTATATATTTAGAAGAAAGTTAATTTTTAATTATATAAGTGATAACACGTATAAAAAAGTTTTTCCTTGTAAAAGCATGAAAATTTCGGCTTGCCGAGATTATAAGGGAAACTCTGATGAAACGATGGCATTTATTATTAGAGGCAAATTACCTTTTCCTATTAACTTTTTTGCTGAATTCCATGACGGTGAGTGCTGCTGATATTACTGAACAACTCCATCGTCCTTTCGACAATTCAGTTTCTCAACAATCGCGAGATGAAGCAGACAACCTAGTGCGCGTGGGAGAAGAGCAGTTAAGCCAAGGGAATTCAAACAAAGCTATTCAGTCGTGGTTGCAGGCATTAGGAATTTATCATTCAATCGGTGATCTTAAAGCACAAGGATTAACTTACGACTTTCTTGGTAAAGAGTACGTTCAGTTAAATCTTTTAAAAAAGGCAGAAGATACATTGCGCCGACGCTTAGCGATCGCCCGAGATGTCAATGATTTTCAAGCCCAAATTTTTGGACTCAATAACATCGGTTCGTTACTGCTTCAGAAAGGAGAGCCAGTTGCAGCTTCTCAAACCTTCGCAGAAGCATTGGAAATTGCTCAGAACTTAAAAAATATTGAAGGTGAGGGAT
>JAQYWP010000807.1 GCA_029379285.1 Rhizonema sp. PD38 | reverse complement strand
AGTTAGAGGCTCAGATCTTGCACAAAGCCGAATAAACAAAGGAAAAAGCAAATAAAGAGTACAAAAGTGTGACATTACATTAGAAGCTGATTGAAACTTGTGTAGTGATTAGGGCTTGCTGAATAAGTCAGAAAAAGCTTTAGAAAACAACGAACGACCTTGAAGACGCTAGCTTACTGGAGAGTAGAGCAGATAGACTTTATGAAGAGAATCTAACCGAGTTTAGAGAGATTTGAGCGAAATAGGCAAGAAATAGTTAACTAATTAATCGTCTATAAGCTTTCGGAGTGGTAGATAGGTGTTTACGAAATAGCCTTGTCAGATGGCTTTGGCTAGCAAAGCCCGTGCTATGAGCAATTTCAGAGATTGCTAGATCTGTGTTAGCTAGCATTTGCTTTGCCGTCTCTAGTCTGCGCTTCACCAAGTATTGATGGGGAGTCACCCCTGTTGATTGTTTGAACAAGCGTGCAAAATAATAGGAACTCATGCCCACCTGGTTAGCGATTTCTCCTAATGACAAATCCTCTGTCAAATGCTCGTTGATGTACTCAATTGTCTGCTTTAGTCTGTACTTGGGCAAGCCTCCTGTATAGTCTCGAAGATTATGTGTGCGCTCAGAATATCGTCGTAGCAGATGAACTGCCAGCATTGTTGCTGCGGACTCAGCATAAAAACGACTGCCCAACCCATCTGTTTCTAACTCTGTCTTCAGCGCCAACCCAATTTGATTTATCAAGGGATCGGGTTTTGAGAACTGCGGCACCAGTTCGACATGATCTGGATTGATTGATTCGTATGCAATGTGGGCGACAAAGACAGGTTCTAGAACGAGTACAGTGATTGCGATTTCTGTATTCCAATGCGCCCCATGAGACACATTTGCAGGAACAACCACAATATCACCGATTCCCATGCTTTCTTTTTGAGAGCGTCCATCTAGTATCCGTTCTACTCCGAATGGACGCTGATCGTTATGAGTGATAATTACATGTTGTGCGGGATAATATTCCGGCATTTCATAAGGAGGCAGTCGATAATGCTTTAGGTAAATGCCATTCCAATCAACTTTGTGACTTGAAACTAAGGGAGTACAAGGGAGGATCTGCAAGCTAGCATTTTCTTTGGTTAAGTCAACAATTAAGGGTTTGTCTTCTAGCATTGCTTTTTCCACTTATATTCCTGTTCGCTTAACCAATCCGACTTTAAAGCAAGAAGTGCTAACTTAGCAACATAAAATAATGACAACTGAACGTAACTTGATTCAACTAGAAGAGATAGCAGAATTTCTTGATCGCTTCTTTGATGTGGATCGTTTCCCTCAAGAGGAAAGAGGTGGTGTGTATTTGCCATCATCACGTCCCGTCAAACGGTTAGGGTTGGCACTAGAACCGTGGACGCGGTTGCCAGAATGGGCGAAAGCGAGAAATTTAGACGCACTCTTTTTACATCGCCCGTGGAAACTTGAAGAGGGACAACTTGCACCCGATGTTGGGGTTATTTCCTATCATCTAGCATTTGATGAACTATTGACAATCTCATTCAATCCTCGGTTGGCGGAAGTTTTAGGAATGTCTTGCTTGGAAGTACTAGGCGAGAAAGATGGTAGGGCAATTGGGATGATAGGAGAAATTCCCACTTCGCTGTTTACCAGTTTGTGTCGCTGTGTGCATCAAATATTTGGTGGAAACGAGCAGGTACATGCAGAAAATTGTACTGAAGTGAAACGAATTGCTGTTGTGGGGGCAATGACAGACGTACTGGTCCGTGAGGCCGCACATCGTGGTGCTAATGTGTATATTACAGGACAGTTACGACAGCCAGCAGTACAAGCAATGCAAGAAACTAATATGGCAGTCATTGCTGTCGGTCATCGTCGTAGCGAAGTCTGGGGTTTGCGATCACTCGCTGGAGTCTTGCGTGAACGATGGTTTGAGTTGGATAATATTATATATAATACACATTAAATCAGTATTTTTGCTATTGTCAATACCTTGGTTATAGAGATTGCCTCCCGACAACCTGATCCCGTAACAAAAGTAAGTGCTTGTCCTTAATTCTTGCCATCATCAACGCGTTCACAGTTTGTATCAGGTAGTCAGCGCAGGAACCTAGCTGTCCAGAGGCTGTAGCAATAATGCGGGTTAATGACATGTATTTTTTCTCATTAAAAAATGTATTCGCGATCGGGCGAAAAACCCTACCGTGCTCCCTTATCAGGCTGACGATGATTTGACACCGGAAAACTCGCAAATAGAGTGAAATGGGCAAAAACGGCAATGATATCCAGGATTAGGTAAAAATACTTGGCTAAAATGATTGTTTTGTTGCTGATACTTTTGTAAATCTTGCTGGTGCTTTTGCGCAATATATGCTAGTTCTGATTCTATTGCGTCTAACTCACTCTGAGTAACGCTTATAACCTCAGATTTTTTACTAAGCTCCAAATTATAAAATGAGGCAACAGCTTGATAGCTGGGATAAAGATAACGAGCTGCTAATAAATAAACTAATGCCTGTCGTTGGTCGAAAGGAGATTTACCAGTTTTAAAATCTAAAATATGCAAAGTGCGATCAGACTCTATGAAAACACAATCCATAGCTGCATACAAGCGGAAGCGATAATTTTGCTGCGTAATCAAAATTGGTTTGGGAAAACCTTCATCGCCGCGAGTTAACAGGACGATTTGTTTATCCAAAAGCAATGGATCGTTATGATAATTTTGCAAAATTTGTCTTACCCGTTGCTGAACTTCTTCAGTTGAAGCGCTTAATTTGAGAATCTGTGCAACTTGTTCGACACCATCAGATCGATCCAACAGATATTTATGGTGATGAAACTCATAAACACCTTTTTGTGCCAGTAAACCAATACGCTGAGATGCACTAGCTGTTGCCGAAAGCGCTTTGACTTGCGGTTCGTGTTGCCGCGCTTTGATAAACCCTCGTCTCATCTGACAATGCCACCGTTGTTGGCTTGTTGCTGGGGCAACTAAAGACCAAAGGTGATAACTGGCGAAAGGTGATTCAGGGGTAGACATTGCTTGAAATTGGTAAAAGAGAATATTGGCGGCTACAGACACGAGTGCTGAAAGCTTCAAGTTTTATTTTTAACAAAGATAGAAATTGCTAAAAATAAGTTCTAGTAGTACTTACAGCGATAGACAACGTAGTATTAATGGTAGAAAATGATTACCCATGGCTTGACTTTCCTAAATGTGGAAAGTGACGCAAACAGTCGCAAATGACCTCAAAACAACCTATACTGAAGACTCCAAGATTTGAGTAAAACTGTGAAAGTTTCGCTCGGGTGCTTGATATACAGTAGTAATTGGATGGAACGCCCATCACCCAAATTCTGTGAGGACGTTAATTACTGCTAGTCATATGCATCATCCTATTGTGGGATAAAGATATCTCTAACTATATTGATTCTGGCACTCCAAAAATTACTGATACTATTGTGGCAAATATTTAAGAGTAGATCGAACGCTCTAAGTTGAAAATAGGGAATGGGGAATGGAGTAACAAATATTTTCTCTCCCTTTGTTATGACCAAAAAGTAAGTAGCAGGTAAGGTATGAGTTAGGTTTGGAGTATTTACACGCCTTTTTATTTAAGAAAAAAATATTTTTGCTCGGGTATGAGGAGCAGCTTTCCTAGTTGAAGCTCAAACTCTTAGAAAAGAACGCTTATGAAATTTATTGGGGTTCCTAAATTACCTCTTATCTTCGTTAATACGGCGAACCCTGAGCTTGAAAATAGGGATAAAGTATATTTTATGACTTGATAATATCCGTAGTTTATCGTGGCTACCTCCAGCAAAACAAACTAAGACTTAGGCATTGACAGAAAACTGATTATGTGCGTCTAAACCTACCTTCTGTTTGAGGTGTTCTAAAATGAATAGGACTTAAGTATTGACAAAATTAGTAAAAAATGCTTTAAGTAAAAACAGGATAATTTTCAGGCGATCGCTCTTTGAGCATCTTTCTCTGACATCTCTTGCTGTGATACTATTTCTGATACCATTTCACTTTAAAGTTGATACAAATAGGCAGCAGGGAGCAGGGGGAGGAAAGAATTAGAAACCATCATTTGTATCATGTATTTCATGAAATGGTATGAAAGCGTGATAGTTTGCAAACACTGATTTATCATAGTCTCCTGTTACACCTGATTGCCTAGCCGTATTGTCTCTTCGTCTTGTTCAAAAATCAAATAGGAGTTTTATAGTCGCTAAGCTTAATGCTAAAAAACAGCATTAAGCTTAGTGACTTTTAAATTGAACTTAGTTCTTGTGTACTACTTTGTCAGCTTTTTGTTGATGTGTGACAGTTAAGGTGCGGAAGGTGGGATTGAAGGGCTAGAAGCTGTAAATTAATTTCTATTCATATTTACCCATTGCTACACATTTAAGGGTAAGTATTCTCT
>JAQYWP010000094.1 GCA_029379285.1 Rhizonema sp. PD38 | reverse complement strand
TTACAAAACTGCGTCCCTTAAATCTATTAAGACAATTATCGAATTGTTCCGAAAGTACTTCTTTACAAGCTTTGAACAACACAGTTTCTTGGGTGATTTATCTAGAGCAAGGAAAAATTACTTATGCAACCCATTCAGTAGAACCGTTTGATCGCCTCGAACGCCATTTGCGCCGCCTCAGTCATCAAGTTCCGACTTTAAGCAGTGAAGCGCGTGTCCAATTACGTTTGATGTTTGAAACTGAATCACAAAGTCAGTTAGTTGAACATCAGGCAAATTTAAATGAGAACTCTCCTCACCAATTACCAACAGAATACCAAGCCATATGCTGGTTAATAAGTCAACGCTATCTGCAATCTACACAAGCAGCAGTGCTGATTCAAGAATTGGTTAAAGAAGTCATCGAGTCGTTTCTGTTAATCAAACAAGGAACATATAAATTAGGGAACATCTCATCAAAATTACCAATAATTTGCAAGCTAGATGTCGAAAAAATAGTGGAGCGATGTCAGGAGCGATTGCAAGGCTGGCAATCTTTAGGTGCGAAAATTTCTTCTCCCTATCAGCGTCCCTATTTATGGACACCTGCAACAAAGCAGCAAGATCAATTACCAGAAATTCAGCACCATTTAGCTTACTGGATGAAGGGTTTCAGCCTACGTCATCTTGCAGTCATTATCAATCAAGATGAGGTGCAACTTGCTCGCAACCTATACCCTTATATTTTAAATGGCTCAATTTTATTACACGAACCAGACCCACCTTTTGATAAATTACCAAAGACTTTTGAAGAATTATCTTTGAAGGTCAATCATCTCAAGGAAAAAGGTGATGATATAAGAGAAAACGCTCCCCAAAAAGCCAGAATTAAAAATCGTGTGCAGCCTGATGTAAAAGATATAGCGGCTTCTCAAAAAATCCAAATACCTTCCGTTATTCAAAAGGAGAAAAATCAGGAATTAACAAAAGAAGATAAAAGAGACTTAGATTCTCAAAAAGTACCTACGACTATTGGAAATGAACAAAAAAAATATAAAATTACATCTGTAGATGATAGTCCTATATTTCTTAAGGAAATCAGGCGTTTTTTAGAAGATGAAAATTTTTCTGTATTCACTATCAGCGATCCAGTAAAAGCAGTTATGTCGATTATTCGTCATAAACCAGATTTAATTTTACTGGATCTGAATATGGAAGGAATTGATGGTTATGAGTTATGCCGAATTATCAGAAATAACTCTCTATTTAAAAAGACTCCTATTATAATGGTCACAAGTAATAAGGGAATTGTTGATAAAGTAAAAGCTAGGTTGGTAGGGTGTTCAGGATATCTAACCAAGCCTTTCAGTCGTACAGATTTATTGAAAATAGTATTTATGCATTTAATTTAATTTAATTGTTCGTTAATAGCTAAGTAAGTTGGCGATAAAATATTTAATTATATCAATAATAGTAAAAATCATAAAATTAACTCTTAGTAAGCGCTTCAGCACTAAAGCGCTTACTACAAACTTTCTTTTATTTATACCGACTTACTTAATAACGTAAGTTGCTATGACCGCTACCTTGAAATTAAAAATGAAAACTGCTTGAATAGGAAGTCATTAGCAAAGCGCGAATAGTAACTTTATTTATCCACTCCAATTACTAGTTATATAAAAGAATATTTCACAATTCGGATAGGACTGCGATAAAATAGACAATGCATTATGATTTAAGCTGATTATTTGGCACAACTACACACAATCCATGCGTATTTCTCTTAAATGGTTGCAGGAACTCGTAGAATTAAAACCCAGCCCGGAAGAGTTGGCCCAAGCGCTGACAATGGCTGGTTTTGAAGTGGAAGAGATTGAAGATCGTCGCGCTTGGGCAGCTGGTGTTGTTGTTGGGAAAGTGTTAGAACGCCAACCTCACCCCAATGCTGATAAACTGAGTGTTTGCCAAGTTGATATCGGTACAGGAGAGACTTTAAATATTGTCTGTGGAGCTTCCAATGTCCGATCTGATATTTATGTACCAGTAGCAACTGTCGGTACTTTCCTGCCCAAAATTAATTTAAAAATCAAACCCGCAAAACTCCGAGGGGTGTCATCTTATGGTATGATTTGTTCATTAAAGGAACTTGGTTGCGAAAGTGATGTAGACGGTATTCATATTTTTAATAACGAAAATCTGCAACTGGGTAGCGATGTTCGACCGCTTTTAGGTTTAGATGATGTAATTTTAGACTTGACTGCGACTGCCAACCGTGCTGATGCTTTGAGTATGATTGGTGTCGCTCGGGAAGTCGCAGCCTTGACAGGCGCAAAGTTGACAATCCCGCACCTCAATGAAGTATCAATTCCTGAGGAAAGACATAGTCTAACCTTAAAAATTGCCGAGACACAAGCTTGCCCCGCCTACATAGGCACAGAGATCGAACAAATAAAAATTGCCCCCTCACCTGAATGGCTGCAACAGCGCTTGCGTGCAGCAGGCGTAAAACCCATAAATAATGTTGTAGACATTACTAACTACGTTTTGTGGGAATGGGGACAGCCACTACACGCATTTGACCGCGATCGCTTACAATCAGTTACGCCTGTAGAAACTCATCGTGGCGCGTCTCTACAAATCGGTGTCCGCTTCGCCGATGCCGAAGAATCTCTAAAAACTTTGGATGGAAAAACTCGCACTCTCTCAACCCAAAATTTGCTGATCACTGCTAACAACAAACCCGTTGCCTTAGCAGGAGTTATGGGTGGGGAAGAAACAGAAGTTCATGATGGAACACAGAACCTGGTTTTAGAAGCAGCACTCTTTGATTCTGTGGCAATTCGCCGTTCTTCCAGAAGCGTTGGGTTAAGGACTGAAGCTTCAAGTAGATACGAACGCGGTGTAAACCGTGCCGAATTAGAAGTTGCCTGTCGTCGTGCTTTATCCCTGATTACTGAAATAGCAGGCGGCAAAATTGTCAAGCAAGAAATTGCTGACACGCGCCCTGCTCCTTCCACTTGGACACGCTCAATTGAACTGCGTTTAGATAGAGTTAATCAAATCCTCGGCCCCATTAATTTGGGAGAGGAAACAGGAGAACTCCAAAGTGCAGATGCCGAACGAATTCTCACTGCACTGGGATGTCAGTTAACTTCTTCAGGAGATAGTACCTGGACAGTTTCCGTACCACCTTATCGTTACCGCGATTTAGAGCGGGAGATAGACTTAATTGAAGAAATTGCCCGTCTCTATAGCTACAACAATTTTTGCGATACTTTACCAGAAAAGGCAGAAGCTGGTTATCTACCTTTAGAGCAAGAATTGAGCCGCAAATTGCGAGCATTGCTGCGTGCAGTGGGATTGACAGAACTGATGCACTATTCTTTGGTAAAACCAGGAGAAGATAGACAAGTCATACTGACAAATCCTTTATTTATAGAATATTCAGCACTGCGAACCGATTTAATCTCAGGCTTGATCGATGCCTTTCAGTATAACCTAGAACAGGGAAACAGTTCCCTAAACGGCTTTGAAATTGGGCGAATTTTTTGGCAGGAAGAAGAAGGTTTGCTAGAAGCAGATGCGATCGCCGGCATCATGGGAGGCGATCCCACGAACGGCAAGTGGACAAGAAGTAACCGCGAGCAACCAATGACATGGTTTGAAGCCAAAGGTCTTTTAGACAGCGTCTTCCACCAACTTTGCCTTTGTGTGGAGTATCAACCAGATTGTCGTGACGGACGCTTCCATCCAGGACGCACCGCCTCCTTGTGGGTAGGAGGAAACAAACTTGGCATGTTTGGGCAACTGCATCCCCAACTGCGGCGAGAAAGAGATTTACCAGATTCAATTTATTTGTTTCAATTAGATCTTAATGTGCTTTTAGAGGTTATTGATCAAGATGAAATCCTGGTCCCCCAGTTTAAAGCCTATTCCAATTATCCGGCGACAGACCGAGACATAGCCTTCTTCGCACCTGTTAAAGTGACAGTTGCTGATATTCAAAAAGCAATTAGTAAAGCTGCCAACAATTTGCTAGAGTCAGTAGAATTGTTTGATCAATATCAAGGTGAAAATGTCGCGCCAGGACAGCGAAGTTTAGCATTTCGCTTAATCTATCGGTCTAGCGATCGCACCCTCACCGATGCAGAAGTCGAACCTGTACATCAAAAAATTCGCGAAGCCCTCGTGGAAAAATTTGGTGTCACTCTCAGGAGCTAAGAGTTAGGAAAAAAATTCCGCTCCTTCCAACTCCCACTCCTCCCAACTCCGCGCCTTCTAAATCCTAACTTTTAAACCATGCCTAAGTTTGTAATGTGGGGAACTTATTGCGAAGATGTCCTCACAAAAAGAGAACCATACCGTCAAGCTCATCTAGACGGACTTGCAAAACAGAAAGAATCCGGTGTATTAATCACCATCGGTCCTACCAAAGATATCACTAAAGTTTTTGGTATTTACGAAGCCGAAGATGAAGCCATCGTGCGCCAGTTAGTTGAAGCCGATCCTTATTGGGTAAACGGTATTTGGACTGAATACTCTGTTAAAGCATGGATACAGGCTTTTTGAATTACAGCAGTTTTCCGGTAAATTGACCATATAGTAGAGACGTATTGCAACGAAAAGTAGGGGCGAACGGCTGTTCGCCCCCTACATCTGGGTGTATTTAACATAAATGAGAACCACTATCTCTTACCCTTGATGAAAATTATACCTACACAGCCACAGGTGAGTTCCCTTGATCAAATTTAGCAACTTCTACAAAACGTGCAACAGCCAAGTTTTTTCGATTGCGCTTAATTCTTTCAATTTCGTGTAAAGTTTCTGCTGTGAGGTAACTTTCACCACAATGAGAACAACTAATAATAGGAATATTCTCAATAACTAACAAGTCTTCACCTTTACCATAGGTCCGAGTAACCCTGCGGATATTTACTCCTTGACTTTCGCAAATATCACACTTTTGCATTGCCTTTCCCCATCTTATACCCGATATACGGTAATGATAACTAACTTTCCCGTCAAACTGAGTTTAACAATGACTTCCACCTTTATGCCGTCTTCGCTTGTTCCTCGAATACGGTATTTTGATTCAGCAGTTACTTTATCTTTTTGACGTTCCAGTATTTTGCCTGTAAGAATGCTTTGTTCGATATCATAGATTGTCAAATTATCATCGTTCATTTCTTCATCTGCATGAAGAGTCATTACATATTGAACTGATGCAACCAAATTCCGCATTCGTTGTAGAATTTCGTCGAACATGACATTTGTAAGTAAGAAAAGCTTCTTCGATAACTCCTCAAATATACTTGAACATTGAGTGCCTTAACGTGTCTAAACAGGCGTAGGGTGCGCTAAAGCAAGTCTAAATTTTTCACTACCCACCATCCGAAGCCCCTTCCTCAAACTTTCAGGCAGAAAAGTTGCTAAATACATATTTTACAACATAGGTCAATACGTAATAACGATTTTATTTGAGACTTATATAATGTATCTGTTATTACTGGTAGTGCAGGATGGAAACAAGAACAATCGAAGTATTGGTGCGTGCGTACTTATCACTTGAACAAACGGCAATCGATTTATACGAGGAATTTGAATTATCAGTGCAAACTGGTAATTATAATGATGCTAGTTTGTTGGAAAGCCAAGCTGATAAGGTATACGAACTAGCCGAAAATTTGGAGATAATAATAAGAGAACAAGGTGGTTGATAATTTATGGAAGACTTAAAATCACAAATTCAACACGAATCATCATTAGCAGCAAATTGTGCACGCCAAGCTCGGGCAGCATTTGCTGCAAACAACCTTGCCTATGGTGGAGAATTGATGCGGCAAGCACACGCGGCTGGTAGGAGATGCCAGCAACTGATCCAGCAATACCAATCACTATCAAGCACAACAAAAAGTAGTTAATAAGTTTTAAGCTAATATACCTCCTAACCTTTACCATCTATGCCTCTGCCGCGCATAATCACGCTGATTGTTGGTTTAATCGTCATTCTGGGGTTAACCCTATGGTTAATTGATTCTTTCTCACGGCTTTACTGGCAGTTTTCTTATTCTTCTCCATTACTAGGCAATCTGCTCTTGTTGTTGCTGGTTGTTTTGATCGGAGCGTTAATTGCCGTTTTTGTCTATTATGTGCTGGTGATTCGGGCTGGCGAACAGCGTTCCCGCCGTGCCCGCAGACAAAGCGCTCAAGTACAAGTTCCCACAGCCAAACCAGAAGCTGCATCTTCAACTCTACAAGCAGTACAGCAACAGGTAGCGCAAGTTCAAGATGAAGTTGCAAGACAAGCTTTACTCAGTAAATCGCGAGAAATTGAAGCAAACTTAGCTCGTGGTGAGATTCAAGTCGTCGTTTTTGGTACTGGCAGTGGTGGCAAAACCTCTTTAGTCAATGCCGTGATGGGACGCATCGTGGGTAGGGTGGATGCACCGATGGGAACAACCCAAGTGGGGGAAACTTATTGTTTGAGGTTGAAAGGATTAGAACGCAAGATATTAATTACAGATACACCAGGGATTTTAGAAGCAGGAGTGGCGGGAACTGAGAGAGAACAACTTGCTAAAGTTCTGGCAACGGAAGCAGATTTGTTGTTGTTTGTTGTAGATAATGATCTTAGGAAATCAGAATATGATCCACTGCGAGTATTAGCAGAAATTGGCAAGCGATCGCTCCTTGTATTCAACAAAACAGATTTATATACAGACGAAGATAAAGAAGCGATTTTGGCACGATTGCGTCAGCGAGTAAGGGGATTTATAGCAGTTAATGATGTCGTGGCTATTACTGCTAATCCGCAAGCAGTAAAGTTAGAAGATGGCGAGATTTTTCAGCCCGATATAAATATTTTACCAATATTGAGACGGATGGCAGTCATTTTGCGAGCAGAGGGAGAAGATTTAGTCGCAGATAATATTCTGCTGCAATCTTTAAGACTGGGAGAAGAAGCACAGAAACTTATCGATGGTCAACGTCGCCGTCAAGCTGAGAAAATAGTACAGCGCTTTCAATGGATTAGTGGTGGTGTTGTTTCGGTAACACCTTTGCCAGGTGTAGATTTGCTGGCGACGGCTGCTGTTAATACTCAAATGGTTGTAGAAATTGGTAAGGTATACGGCTGTGAACTAAATATGGAACGCGGACGAGAGTTAGCCGTTTCTTTAGCAAAAACTCTTGCGAGTTTAGGGATCGTCAAGGGGGCGCTGGAATTAATTTCTACAGCATTGCAACTTAATGTTGGTACTTTTGTGATTGGGCGGGCAATTCAAGGAGTAACAGCAGCTTATATGACGCGAATTGCTGGTAAGAGTTTTATTGAGTACTTTCGCCACGATCAAGATTGGGGTGATGGTGGTATGACTGAGGTTGTACAGCGACAGTTTCAACTCAATCGCCGGGATGAATTTATTCGGGGTTTTATTACTGAAGCGATCGCACAGGTAGTAAAGCCATTAACAGATAAAGCAGCGGTTATCGAACAAGATAATGAAAAATCTTAAACTATGAATAATTCAGTATAGTTCGGATAAGAGTGGGAAACTAAGATGCAAACAGAAATAATCCTGTCCTTAGACAATGAGCTCGTTCAAAAAGCAGACAGATGGGCGAAAGCACATAGTGTCTCACTTAATGATGCGATCTCTACATTTCTTGAGCAATTACCAGATCCAGATCAACCTCTAGTACTTAGTTCTTGGACTCAAAGTTTAGTGAGTAATCTCACAGCTTCAGGAGAGCAGAGCGAAAATACACTAAAAGAAGAATATATAGACTATCTAGAGGAAAAATATCAGTGCTGTTAGTGATAAATTTTTGATAGCATCTAATGCTTCACCTGCTGACTGGTAGCGCAAGGAAAAGTGGAATTGCACCATCTGATCTAAAACATCTGCCAGTCCCTCACTTAAGAGTACTTGATCGCGCCAGAGAAGTCGCCCAGTTTTAGAGTCTCTTTGCAGTTCATGAGGATGCAATCCTGTCGTCCAATCTTCACTAAGACATCCATCTATTCCGTTTTGATGAACAAACGGTAGACATTTTTATTCTCGCGGGCATTGACGATGAACATCAAATTATTGTACCTCCTAATGGAGAATGGTATTTCTTATGAAACCAAACTTTGCACAAATGAGTAAAGCTGAACTCAAAGCCTATGTGCGGGAAAATCGAGATGATATAGAAGCAATTCGTTTCCTGTTTCGGATTCCACCTACCGTAGAAGTGAAACGGTATCCGGCTATGTATGATGAACATGGTTTGCCCATTGAAGAGAATATCCGGATTGCTGAGCAAGCAATGCGCCAGCGAATCGAAGAAGCTAACAGGAACCGTCAGCACAAGTCCAACTCTCCACAATCAGAACCATAGGAGTAGAGAATTTCACTATATAAGTCTCAAGACAGTTCTGAAGGGTAAAGGCTGTTGTCGGGGGATCTACCTTAGGATTGTGTAAAGTACTTAAGAAATTTTATAGCCTAATCTTAGAGTTGACTGAAACATAAAAAAATTTATATGACAACAGACATTTCTAATGACTTGAAGAAGAAAGTAAATGGGTCGCTCATAACTGGTATTCTCGTGATTGTTTTGGGGATTGTGGCGATCGCACTACCTGCTGTCTCAACGATTTTTGCGGAGACTTGGTTTGCTTTGATCTTGATCTCTGCCGGAATTGCCAAGTTAGTATATGCGTTTCAAACCCGCAATCAAGGTGAAAGTCCCAATGGAGGCTTCATCTGGCAGCTTTTATTAAGCATCCTTTACATTGGCACGGGTGTGATGCTGTTTGCGAACCCTTTCAGAGGTGCCCTCACGCTGACTTTGTTGCTTGCCAGCTTTCTGCTAACTGAAGGCGTGTTCGAGTCGATCCTTGCATTCCGGTTGCGTCCTCAACAAAACTGGACTTGGGTGCTAGTTGACGGCATTATTACCCTAGCGCTAGGTGCAATGATTTGGTTCCAGTGGCCCTTTGATTCACCTTGGCTTATTGGGACTTTAGTTGGTGCTAGCATTCTGTTCACTGGGATTTCCCGCGTGATGCTGTCATTAAATGTACGTTCTGCCTTGAATCTTTCCGACACTACCACTAACGCTTAATAAATAGGTCTTAGTAGTTAGCTACTATCCAATTAGCTAGTAGCTGATACTTAAATAGATTATTTAATCCGCTACTTAGTATCAATAACAAAGCCCTTGGTTTTCCGCTAAGGGCTTTGTTATTTATTGAAAAGTTTTTAAGTATCAACACCAATACTCAACTGAGAAACCGGGTTGCTCCGCTTCACGCTACCTTTATCTAATACCAATCCTCCACTCATCAGGCAACAGATACAGTGGGTGGCAAGACTGCTTGGAGCAGACTTTTTCCTCGTTAGTCTCCTATCCGAAACGCCTCCTTAAACCCTCTTTTTAAGGGGGTTTAAGAGAATGTATCCCCTCAATTTATCGCTCTTATTGTTCCAATCTTTTCAGGTAAAGCGAGCAGTCTTGAGTGAGTGTGGGTGTTCGGTGCCTTTTACCCTTACAGGATATTTTATTTGTAGCAAAAATCAATGTAGCTTTTAAATATTTAAGTATTAAATATTACTAATATTTTTATTTTACATAAAAACACTTAGAAATTGAATATTGATTAAATTCTTCAAAAAAACCTATAAAAAGAAGCTCTAGCAACATGAATTACCCTTGCACAATTTTTGTGAAGAGTTAGTATTGATACTTGTTACGTCTCTGCAGTTATGTGCTGCTATACATCGATCATTTTTTGGTTGATAGACCTCTATGACTGAGACTTCTGCTTCTTGGCAAATCGAACTACGTTCACGACGAGGTTGTCAGCAACCCTGGTCTGAAGACGCGGAGCTTCTGGCAGTCTAGAAGTTTGCACATCTCTCAGCCATACTATGCTGACCTGCTAACTTGAGTTGATCTCAAGTATCCGTTACGAGTAAGTGTTTAAGTTTTTACCAAGGGATGCGTTGCCGGCTACCTAATTAGTTAGTGTTGCCATCGAAAGATCAACAAAACAAGGGGGAAAAATTTTTATCACGTTTACGTGCGTAAGTTCGTTTTCCTCCGTGGACTCTCAGCCACAGGGTTTCCAACGTATCAAGGATTTTTAGATGAAAATATCTTTACTCAACTCTCTCACGCCACTTACTACAACGCGGGACACCTCCCGAAGTTCTGATCAAATGTTGGTGCCGCTCAGACTTCTCTCAACGCTCTTGTTAAAAGGAAGAAAAAACTCATTCAGTACTGGCTCCGCAACACAGTCCCTTCTCTCTAATCCTTTTTTAATGGGCAAATTTTTTACTTACTTAGTAACTACAGGAATCTCTAGCTTGGTCTTGTTATCCGGTATTGTTTTAGCTCAGGAGCAAGATAACAATTGTTCTTCCGCTAACACAACTGCCACAAATTTAGAAGTCTGTTCGGCTTCTTACCTGGGTGGGCAAGACGACGATAATGGAACGTCTGTAGAGATTGCTCCCGACCGATCAGTCGTATTAGGAGGAACAATTGTTGATAACAATTTTGGAGTAACTCCAATAAACTTACAAGCAGGAAGCAGCAACAGTTCAGGAGGTAATGGAGTCATTATCCGAATGAGTCCAGAAGGCAAAAAGATTTTGTCTGTGACTAGACTGGGCGATACAGTTGACGATTTGGACATCAACCGCACAACTGGTGAGATTGCTGTTGTTGGTGATTTCGGCTTTGCCATCATTAGTTCTGATGGGGCACAGGTGCTTTGGAGTCAGAATCTTGGTTCTGGTGGGGGTGCGACATTTAGTACCGGTCGCAGAGTCGCCGTTGGTCAAAATGGTGCGATCGCAGCTTTATTCAACAAGCAAGTCACTGTCTTTGATGCAGCTAGAAACCAGATAGGTCAGTTTACTCCCGTAGGGAAGTATATTGAGGATGTGGCGGTTGATAGTGACACTCAGACAGTCATTGTCACTGGCTACACTCAAAAGAATGGGGGAAAATGCAAGCAGTTGCAAGTTGCTTTTGTCCGGGGGTACAGTTACACTGGTAAAATAAAGTGGGAAGATTATGATTGGACATCAGCCCAAGCTTATGCAATGAATTCTTCCTGTGCCGATACAAGGGGAGTCAGAGTTGCGATCGGCAAAGATAACTTGTTGTACTTTGCCGGAGAAAGTGCTGGAGGTAACACTATTTATAATTATGATTCCAGCGATTTATCTCAAAATGCGCCAAATGTAACTTTTGATAAATACAACACTCCTTACAACACCAAATCCAATCAAATCACTTACTATGCTAGGTTGAATCCTGCAACGGGTGAAATTTTGAAAGGGCAGTTTGCTTTAGCTAGACTGAGCAAAGATCAAGGGAATACAATTCGTCCGAAAGCGATTACTGCTGATGAAGATGGTAATGTTTACATTGGTGGTATAAGTGGCTACAATATTGCCAATCGCAATGCATTGAGCATTTCTGGTCAACCGCTTGGACCATATTCTGGAGGTGACTGTTTCTTGTTAATTGTTTCTCCAGATTTTAATACCCGCAAAACCTGGACAAGCTGGACTGCCCAAGGTTCAACTACAAATAGTGGCACTATCTTTGGTGTTACAGCAACAGCAGGAACAGCAGCTGTGGTTATGACGACTCCTGGACAATTAGTCACACAGAATCCAATTCAGGGTGAACTAGCAGGTGACAACGATGCTTTTTACTCAGTCTTTCCAACACCTTAGTTGTAAAGTATCTACATTCACTGCAAGCAGTATAGTATAGATTTTCGGTATCACTTGCACTCGCCTCTTCATGATAGGGTATGAGACCAAGTTGGCTTCATCAGTCATCAATACAACATAGGCTCGTAGTTGCCATCAAGCGTAGACAGCGCAACGATAAACCTTATGATCAGTGTTCAACTAAACTTGATCTGGCACAAAATCTCTAGCCAACGAGTATTAGCTTTTAGCTAGCTGTTTAGTGCTACTTAGTTTCAATACACGAAAGATTACTTGTGGGTGATAAAGTGCTAAAGGAGATTTGAGGAACTGCATAATCTCCAAATACAAGGTATGCAAATTAGAATCAAAACTGGCACTGACGATCACCTGTTGGTTATACCAGGCGAAAATTTTCCCAACCAAATTGGGAGATTTGCTAGTTCTACCAGATGTTGTGGGAAAGCGTGAATCCATCTGTGTAGCTAGCGTCCAGTGAAAGGAATTACTCTTTGCCAAGCTTTTTTGAAAGCGCGAGACATTGAAGTTGCCATGACTCAACCAATCTTTCAGAACCATTGCAGATAGAGCACTCACTGTCATGCCTTGACCATACACTGGACATAAGGCACAAACTGCATCGCCTAAAGCCACAAAACCTTGAGGCAACTGGGTTTTTTCATAATGCCGCAGCCGATTTACCGTTGCACGATGGGCAATAATTGGTGAAACAGGTTCCGCATCTTTGATTGTTTCATAAAACTTGGGGTTAGATAGACTACGGGCAAATTTCAAAAAGCCTTCATTATCCAATGGGGGAAAATCATGCCCATAGCCCCCAAGAGTCGCAATCCATTCCCCACCTTCAATTTTTGCTAAATATCCCAACCGTTTATTGTCAGGAGGTTCTTGAGAAATCAGCATCACCTTCCAGTCATCAGTAAAACCCTCTGGCTGTTTGTAACGTCTTGTAGCATATCCTAAAAAAGGGTTGACAACGGTCTCTTTTGGTGAATCAAAACCTAAACTTTCCAACCACTGCGGTGTATGAGAACGACGACCGGCCGCATCAACTACTAGGTTTGCCGGAAAGTCAACATGATCGCCTGCGATCGCTTGCATACGTACCCCTGTTACCTGTGTCCCATTTGTCAGCAACCCAACAGCGCTATGTTTTTCGACAAAGTTTACTTGGAGGAATTCTGTCAGTCTTTGTCGAATTGCCCATTCTACTAATGGGCGAGAGCAGGTAAAAGAGACAATATCCGAAGGTGCGACATCACTCAAACTCCATTTTCCCTGTACAAAACTATGAAACTCTCGCACCCAGTCAATAGAAATCGCCCCAGCCGCACTCATCTCTGAACCAATACCTGGGAAAAGCTCCTCTAAAATTCTATATCCTCGTGTCAATAAGACATGAGGCTGCGGCGATTGTGGCACACCTTTACGTATTTCGGGTTGTAAAGGCAGTTGATCAGTTTCTACAATCGTTACCGATTCAAAGCGATCAGCAAGTACACGCGCCGCTAGCATTCCAGCAATGCTACCCCCAATGACAACAGCATTCTTTAACCTCATGCTCACGGTTGCACCTCCACTGGCTAGTTTCTTCAAACTTAGCAAATATCACTTAGATATAATGACTATCTTACTCAACCCTATACGATAGAAGAATTATTGGCGGCGATCGCACGGGTAGTCTGTTTTCTAGCTGCTACCACGTCTTTTTAACAAGAAGTCTTCCCAGTCAACCTGCAACAAACACGACAAAACTTATCCCCAAATCCACGGATATAAGACATTTTGTTCGGCAGCGATAGACTCGATACACAGGCTTTTAAAGAAGCCTCGAATACAGTTGGACATCTTGATCTAGACAGTGCAGCCAGCTGCTACATATACTTATTATAATTCTATTATAGATATAATTACGGCTATCAATTTCTGGCGGTCTTCTCTTATATACTCCAAATTTAAAGACCACTTAAGAACATCTACAACCTCTTTCGATTGAGTTATAGACAATTTCGCGTTTGTCACGACTCTTCTAAGTGCTAACAAAGCAGCATATTGACCAAAAGGCACTTCTATAACGCCTATCGCTCTAGATAGTAATAAATTTATATATTCGACTGATGGCTTCCATTCAAGATACTTATATGCAGACAAGCGTTCTCCACCTTTCTGACTGTTTAGTCTTTCATGTATAGGGAATTTAGAAATTCCAGGCATCAAAGTCCACATTGTGGAGGAAATTTCTCTCATCAATCTTGTTCTATTACGTCCCGAAGGAAATTTTTCCCTAACTTCGTCATAATAATCAGCCAGTTGATCTATTCGTTTAAGGGCTTCCCCTGATTCAATATTACTTGCAGTATTAGCTAAAGTTATAACCTCTCGATAATATCTTTCAATCTGTTGATGTGTCTCCTGAGAAGATAAATTGGTAGAACCAACTTTCCAAATCTTTTCCTCATAGTTTTCTGCGGCTTTTTGTACACCATATCTTAACTTAATTCTAAGAATATTGGACTCTACTTCTTCAATACCTTGCTCACGCAACCAGTTTAAAGATCCCTGTAGTTGTGGAAATAGTGAAATAATCCAAGGCAGCAAAGCAGGAAGCCAAAGAATACAAATAAGAATTAAGGTGACTGATGTGACC
>JAQYWP010000806.1 GCA_029379285.1 Rhizonema sp. PD38 | reverse complement strand
ATATTATAGAAAATTAATTTTATTTGTAATTCTCTACAAATCTTAATCACAGGCGATAACTTCTCTCCCAAGTAATATATTTGGGTAATCCTCAATATGGGTGATTACCCTTGGAATATCCCAATTCAATTACTCCTCTCACCTTTGATAATTCTACTGTATAACTCTAAAATAGCAATTAATTCAGACACCCGCATATTTTCACCAGTCCAAACTTTCTCTAATAAACGTAGATGCTCAAGACTCATCATAGATTTATCATCGAGTATTGATAAATTATTTTCACCCAATGCCATCAACAAATCTTCAAAGACTACTGAAGCATCAAACTCGATTCCCTGAATACTAGAGTAAGATGCCAAAGCTGATAAACGCTCACCCCAAACATTAGACATGAACCAGAAACAAAAATCGTTTTCTATTTCTGGGTGGCGACGACTAATACCTGACATCAGCCACAAACCATAAATATGACTAGTAGCATCATCCATTGTCGCCAACCGTTTACGAGCAAGATTGCCCAGATTTTCAAAGAATGGCACACCTAGAAATTTTTCTAGGATGGACATTGGGCTTGATTGATGATTGCAGGCTACAGAAATTCCAGTATAGCCTTCTTGTTCAAAAATATTATGAGAGAAATATTGATTTCCTAATCCGGACACTGACAGCTTTCCATACGAATGTCTGCTAAAATATTCACCCATCAGAAAACCACCTCCAGCTTGATCACAAACCTTTTTCCAACAGAGCGATATCGATGGCAGGCGTTGGCTTCTGTACCACCAGATGAGACGAAATGTCCAATATTCACGCTCTTTCGTCAAAAGATAGATTGTTTACATTACTGATTCAAGCCAAGCAAAATTACAGTTCGCTATGGTGTTAAATTACAATTTTGTAATTTATAGCGGATTGCACTCCGGTGAGGTAGATGGGGATTTGACTAATTTTGTAATTGAATTGATTGCGGATTTAGTACTGAGTGTAAAGTTTTGATTAATTCCTGTAACGTATAGGGTTTGGACAAAAAAGCTTTGATATTAGTATCCATAAATACATTTTACAAAGTGTTTCAGAGCATGTCCGGTAGCATAACCTTAATACCCAAGAACCCCTTCCCGACAAAGCACGCATAAGGCGTTTTCCCACGCCCAGGTGAGGAGCGTGGTGGGGTTCAGTGTTGACGTAATTTATGGTTAATTAACCGGACATGATATCAATAATTTCACTAGTAACAATAATTACACGTATTGATGAATTTGTTTCAACATCCTAATCGTAGTTAATCCATTCATCTCCGGCATCATCATATTTATTAACACAGCAATGATGTCGTTCTTACTCCCTTCCTTAGATCTTGCACCTCTCCGTATCAAACCAGGCAACGCAAAAAGATGCGCCATAAGGCTACCTGATTTGATCGCGCTCATCAAGGGTTACAATTTAGTACTGAGTAATCAAAGTACATCCATATTTCCAGGTGCAAGATGTGAGCTTCCCGCTCTTATGAATACCGATGAAAAAAACTGCAAAGACGCCAAGAGCGCCAAGAAATAAGATTAAGAAGATAGGTAATCTTGTACCGAGAAGGGAGTATGCTGGACGTATATTGTGATCGCTTCGATGCCATCACTGGCAGTCAGTACTTGAGAATTTGATGTTTCTAAAGAAGTCTTAGTAATTTCACGGATGTCAGCTTCATTATCAATAACAAGAATTAATTATCCCTGTCTTTTCAATAGTTCTTTCTCAGGATCGGCTGGTGTTTTGCGCCAGATTCTCAACTCCTTTAAGAAGTCGGGAATCTGAGCAAGCGCGATTTTTACGAATCAAATAGGATTACCATGTAATTGAATATTCATTGCCAACAAGCTTTGTAGGCGTTGCAGTTGAGAACCAACTTGGTAGAGTAAATCACCTTTACCTAACAAGTAAGCTGCTGATGTTTCTGTGCCACCTAAAACTATAGCTGAGTCTGCAATACTTGCAGTCCGCAAAGCCACTCTTCCTGGGAGATTTGAGCGGATAATGGGAGTGACAATCTTGGCTTCTGGGCGTTGCGTGGCAACAATGAGATGAATTCCTGCTGCCCTTGCCATTGCTCCTAAGCGTTTGATGCTTTGTTCTAATGGCGTGCGGATTTCCTTTTCTGTCATAAAGTCGGCATATTCATCAAAAATGCAGACAATTCGAGGTAAAGGTTGACGGGAACGTTGATTGTAAGTACTAATATCGGCACACCTGGCTTTCTCAAATTGTTGATAACGCGACTCCATTTGTGTCACTAACTTGTCCATTAGTTGGATAGCGCGATCGCTATCTTTGACAATCGGTGAATACAACCATTCCATCTCCTCAAACTCTGGAAAGGTGACTCTTTTGGGATCAACGAGGGCAACTTGTAGATGCTGCGGGGAGTAACGAACGAGTAAACTTAGAAGGAGCGATCGCAAAAATTCACTCTTCCCACTCCCAGTTGTGCCACCTACCAAAAAGTGACAAGAATTCGGATCCGACAAATCTGCTTCTACTAACTGCCCCTCTAAATTCACCCCAATGGCAATTTTGACTGCCGCTGTTGCTGGTAAAATTTGCGACTTGACGAAATTTTCAAACTTAGCGACTTGTCTATCTGGACGAGGTAAATCAACACTCACATATCCAGCCTGGGGAGCAATCAAAGGTGGATTTGCTAACTCCATATGCACTTGCAAATCAGCAGATAATTTCAGCAGAGTGATGATTTTAACACCCGGATGCGGTTTGAGCTTCACCCTGATGAAACTAGGTGCGATCGCACATCCCTGGTAGTCAACAGCAATACCGAAAGATTGCAGGGTGGCTACCAATTTCTCAGCGATCGCATCAGCATTGAAAGTTTGCCCGTCATTTTCTCTGAAATCGACATGTGGCTCATCTTTTTTTCCAGAAAACTCACTCTTCTCAACGACAAAATAACTTTGACACTTTTGCTGTTGTGGACAAATTTCACACAGGTAAGGCTGAGTTGTTGGCGGTGGTGGATTGGGTGATGGTGGTTTCCACGTCAACCATTGCCGCATTTGTTTTAATTTATAGGGAATAAGCTGATGCACCGTACTTTCTAGCTGTTCCCAAGAATACTGATACTCTTTGAATTCTGGCAAAACACAGTAAACTGCTGAGTCAACGACTACTTTTTTCTTCTCCCAGAGCATATAACTGTAAAGGGCAACTTGTGCTAACTGCGCTGAAGGATCTACAGGCTGATAGGTTTTAAACTCCACCACGCACAGACGCTTAAGTTCATAATTGAATATCAGGCAATCAAATTGCCCTGCGATCCGTTGCTGCGTACCATCAGCCAGATGAAAGTAATGTTCAAGACTACGTTCTTCAGTGACAAAAGTGTTACGAATCACTGTATCTGCGTCACAATAACGCCGATTAACAACCAGTAGTTCTGCAAAGCGTCGGATTAACCCTTGTAAACCTTCCCAAACTTTGAGCAGGGATTGTGCCTTGCTCGTATCTTTTTTAACAGCTTCTTGCAAGTAAGAGAAAAACTTTCTTTCATAAAAAAGCTGTTGCATACTAGAGGCAATTTCCTCTACCAGTAATTGGGTTGCATCTGGTTTCAACAACTTCTGAAATCGAATATCAGCACAAGCTAAGCTGACAAATTCATCAGCTAATTGATGAAATGCGTTGCCGATTCCAGTCTGAGTATCTCGCGGTAAAAATAAGGTATTTCCTCCGAAGTTGTCATTTAAATGAAACAGTCGAGGACACTCAAAGGCAACTCTTACTTTCGTAACAGTTAAAGATGAATTTTTATTCTCTGTAGACTGCTTTGAGCCATTAGCTGCCATATTAAAAATAGTACTTGCCAGATTGGGTTTATAATTTTCTAATAAGCGACGATGTACAGCAGCAAGATAAACAGTATCCATCGCTGCATAATAAAGCTGCTTTTGGGTGAGAGGACGCTTTCCCCAGTCGCTACCCTGTTCTTCTTTATCGACGTTAGAGAAGTGACAAAGTTCTACTGCTAAAGTTTTCAGTTGTAAGTTAGATACTTGTAAAACTTCACGTCTAATCTTTCTGGCTATCTTTAAGGTACAAGTTACATTTTGTGCTAACTGTCCTCCCAAATATTTTAAATCAAAATTGGCGTTGTGGAACACCTTTTCTATTTGAAGATTAACCATAATTTGGTTAATAAAGTATGCTGCTATATCAGGTTTGTGCAATACATCGAGAATGTAAGCTGATTCACCTGTCAAATCTGTAGGCTCGGCTAATACCTGAATTAAAGATAACTTTGGATATGGCGTATTCCAGTCAGCAATTTCTGTGTCTAGCCACAATATTTTAGCCGCAGCTAATTTAGTAATTTGCGTTTGTATTTTAGTAGGTTCAAACAAATATTCCATTGTTTAAGGTATTATTAAC
>JAQYWP010000805.1 GCA_029379285.1 Rhizonema sp. PD38 | reverse complement strand
CCCAGGTGGCGCAAGTTCAAAAAAGCCATCCGGACGCCGACGTAGAAGTGTGGACGATGGATGAGCATAGAGTTGGTCTTAAACCAATCATTAGAAGGATCTGGGTAGACGAATGGACGTTACCCATAGCAAACGTGAATTGGCGATATAAATGGTTGTGGTTATACGGTTTTGTTCATCCGCAGTCGGGAGAAACATATTGGTGGATTCTACCGTTTGTGAATACCGAAATTTTTAATCAAGTTTTGGCTGATTTTGCTCAACATTTTAATCTCGGAGAGAATAAACAAGTTGTACTAGCTATGGATCAAGCTGGGTGGCATACTGCCGGGAAACTTGAAACACCAATTGGGATTCACATTGTTGAAATGCCATCTCATTCTCCAGAACTTCAACCTGCAGAAAGACTTTGGCCACTTACCAATGAACCTCTTGCTAACCGAACATTTGAAAATCTCAATGAATTAGAAGAGGTTTTATTTCATCGCTGTAAACAATTACTCCAGCAGCAAGATTTAATTCGGGGTTTGACAAATTTTCACTGGTGGCCTCAAATTCCAGTTACTGCTTAACTGCTTAACTATGGGTAAGTACCCGGACATGATATAACATTAATGGATTATCAGCGTGATTGCCTAGAACCAGCCAGGAGACTACGCCAAGCTATTCGTAATTCGCTATATTACCTCGATGATGAATTCCGACAGCTAGGTAGAGAAATTTACGTTGAAGTAAAGTGATAAAAAAAAGTAAAATCATCCAATCTTCCTTCACCAGCCTGTTTATTCTGTGGAGATAATACTTTAATATTAGATAACAAAGTTTTAAGGCTTTTTCTTACCGAACTTAAATAGGAACTTTCAAAATTTTTTCTAAAATATCAACTATTTCAAATACAGCCCGGTTATTAAGGGTGTTGAGATTAGCCTGGTAGTGAGAATAGTTTTCTGGTTGAATTAGCTTTTCGACAGCTCGCTCGATGTTGTGGAAATTAGAAATTACAATCCCGACTTCTTTATCCGTAATCCATTCACAAGAGAGTCTTTCCTGACTCATAGTGAAAGCATTGCGTTCTGTAATCACAGGTAACTTCATCACTGTAGCCTCAGCGAGGCTACCGGGTCCTGGCTTACCAATAAAAAAATCAGCAAGATGCATATAGTAAGCAATATCTTCAGTAAAGGTAGTGACAAACCGCTTCTGAAAACCTTGACTTTGACGGAGTGCTGAAGCTAACTCTTCATTGCGTCCGCAAATAAAAATGAGTTGGAGCTTATCTTGAAAAAATTCGAGACGCTTGGCTATTTCGAGTATAACCTTAGAGCCATAACCGCCAAACAGAACTAATCCAGTGGGCAAATCTGAAGCTAAACCCAAGCTTTGTCTTTCGCTTCGGCGATCAACAGTAATGACCTCGTAGAACCGGGGATTAATTACCAATCCTAATGTGCGGAAGATTCGCTTTTCCTGATGCCCCAACGCGCGCGCTTGTTCGACTGCTTGTTCAGTAGGACAGATTAAGAATTGCTCTTGTGGTTCTATCCAGAAATGAGGAGAAGAATCCGCAAAATCCGTCAGAATAGTGACGAAGGGTGTTGTGGGCATTGCTTTTTGCAAGCTTTCTCGGAGTACTCGGTTATAAAATGGAATACAGGATACTACTAAATCCGGCTGATTCTTCCGCCAGTGACTTTCAAGCAGAGCTATCAGCTCAGAAGAATTTTGACGAATGTTTGCTTTTGCCAGAGTCCGAAGTAATGGAAATAATAGAATCAGGAATGTCCAGCCATTTTTTAGTACCAGGTTGTAGATATCATTTCCACTCTTACCAGTCATTTTATAGAACATATCCGCCTGCTCTATATTTTCAATTTCTTCAATGTTGACTAGCCTGGGTTGCCAGTTCGGCCGTTGCTTCTCGATGACTTGGGACAAAGCAGTGGCGGTGCTGCGGTGTCCACCACCACCACTGTAGAAAATCAAATCTATTTTTGTCATCGAGTGATCTCCTCAAAAATGACTTTGGCAAAGCCGCCCCACATATCTACACTGACAAATGTCACAAGGAAACGTACCTCAAATTGTTCTTGCCTTTCTTCTCAATGTATGCGAAAACTTCACGAAGCCGATCAACAAGGCTGTTCGGTAGAGCATGGCGACGATATCTAGCCGCCAACCAACTCTGAAGAATCTGCCGGGAATGAGTAAGTCTATAAGACTCATCAGACTGAACTGCCTCAAGTGTATTTTTTTGTAACATCAATCTTTTTGAAGCGAGCAGTTCAAGGACAACAAGATTTTCACCGTGTGTGTAGTCTAGGTGTAGAGTGCGCGGATTCTTCCCATGTGTGTAATTCCCGTTGCGTTGCTTTAAGATGCGAGCAAAGATGAATTCTACAACAGGTTCAATATCCAGATTATCATTGGCGATATCGCAATCGTGAGATATTGCTATAGCCAGATCAGCATCAGGTATATCGGTCAAGCCCACTGCCTGAAAGTCTTTCTGAGCCAGTACGCTACCCTGTCGCCATGTAGTGTTTCGGGACCAAGGCATTGCTTGCACTAACTCCTCTCATAGATAGATACAGAAGACTCACGCAACACATCATCGAGCGATTTCAGGTGTTTGCCAGCCCCCTTAGGTGCACGACGGGTTTGCGCTTCTCTATCGGCTATTGCCTTGAGAGTGGGTAAAGCCACTATAGGGTCTTCTTCATCTGTCTTGAGTAGATCGAGCAAGGAACGCCCATTTAAAATTGGACGATGCATCAGCTTATCTAGACGGATGATGTTTGCTTGGTTAAATTTGTCGGCAGTGCGGGACAATTGCTGAATACGTATTAGGGCTTCTCCTTTTGGCTCTTGTCCTGCCAGCCAAGCATAGACAGTAGGACGAGTTACGCCAAGAACAGAAGCCAGATCAGACATATTTATAGCAAAAACATCACGGATATTCGCAACAAGCTCAGCAGGAGAGCGCATTTCAACCTGCTCTGCCTTAGAAGGTTCGACGTGTATACGCGGATTATAGACCCATCTTTTTAGCTCAGCAGTACTATGTGCAGTCATAATACCACCTGTACCTGCTGTCGAAACCAATAGTGGGGCAACTAATTTGATAGCTGTATGAGAGTTATAGGTGTTTTTAGGTTTAATAAAAGACGAGGGATAAGGATTTATTGTCATATTCATAGTGTTAAGCCCACTTTTCTCTAGCGTAGTCAGTCACCGAAACCTTGAAAGCATTTGTGATTATGTCATGCGCCTTCAAAAGTTGATCTTCAATTTCTTTGAGACCAAAGCTGTTTCGTTTGACGACGAAATAGTCAGTATCTAACACAGCATTCCGACCATTAATCTCTGTGAATCGGGGTTGTAGTTTGAGCTGTAAAGAAATCAAGTCAGGTGACAAAGCTAATACCCCATCCGTAATAACTGCTCTAGCAACCAAATTGCCGTCCTCGATAACTGTAAGCGTCTCAGTAAAGCTATGGCTTAGACGACCTTCTAGGTTCACAGAAAAGCTCAGCAAAGATGGGTTCAAATATTGTTGCAGCGTGTCATTATCCATCGGCACAACAGCATTAAGATAACGAAGTCCAATTCTTTCAACATAAGCCAGTTCAACAATTTCGTGAACCAAGTTTAAGCCAGAGATCATCTTCTTCAAGAAATCAGCGAAGGTATCATATGTAGTAGTGTGAAAAACCAAGGCATTCGAGAGTAATAGGTATCCTTCAGTACGCTGAGTATTCGTGAAGCTCCAGCGCATATGCTGCGTAGGCTGAACATCAGGCTGTGCTTCGTCCAATCGGCGAATTGTAAGTTCAAACTGATTTTCAGTGCGGAAGTCAGGGAACCCACTTCGGCGCAGGCGCTCCTGCAAATGGGCAACATAATCCGACATTTGGGCAATTGGGTTAAACTGAACCTGAGCAAGTGTGTAGAACACGGGCGCAAGAGTCATTTTCGGCGGCGTTGTTTTCATATACCCATCAACGATTCCCACAGTTCTACTTTACATCTCATTTTACACTTTTACAAAGCTTTTCCCTGCTCACTATATTGCAAACGGCTAATAGCTGGACTTTTATAAACATGGTGGGGGTGAAATGAGCAGTGATACCGAAAGAAGTTACGCTAAATAGCGTCAGCCGTTGAAACTTGAGTTGTCGTTGATGAATGCTGTTTGTTCAATGATTGTTGGGAAAACACAGAGACATCTGGAATACCTACCAAGACAGAATCTGAGTTATCACTTAAATAAGTACGCTTTTCAATACCTACTCTATACTCAAGTGGAAGATTGGGTTCTATTGCATCTGCTATTGCTGTAATCAATCGATGATGCACTTCTGCCCAAAATACAGGATTTTCCAGATAAGGATTCATTCCTGGAAATGGAGATTGCATATTTTAATATCTCCTGTAACAC
>JAQYWP010000804.1 GCA_029379285.1 Rhizonema sp. PD38 | reverse complement strand
GTACAGGGAAGGAAAAAGAAATTGCTTATGTATAGCAACAGAACATCTTCCAAAATTTTTAATAATTTCCTGAGAAAATTTTAAATTTAGCAACTAAATTAGCTAAAAAGTTAGGTTCCTTGTGTTACGCTAAAATCTAGGGATTTAAAAGATTATAAGTATTCACGCCAGTTTAGTAAGATATCTTACAGATGTACTACTCATATGGTGTTGTGAATTGCAATTAGGTCAAAATAGACCAAAGACGAAACATTTCTTTGGCTGAGTTTTCCCATTTTCAAACCACCAAAGCCATAGTTTATGCAACTCTAGCGGGAAGCAGCTATATATATCCAGCGCAATTAAAGCTTACACGTTATACCCGTAACAGTCAAGCCAGCGTAGTCTTATGCTGCTTGCTAGTATTATTGGTTCATCACTAGATGAACACTCCTGTTTAGCAAAGTTCTGCCGATGAAGGTGTAATTTGCCAAAAAATTCAAATTGCTCTTCTCACCCAATACAAATCAGGTAAATTTGCCGATGTGAATTTTAGGTGTGTAGAAATGCTCTCCTTTAAGCCAACGATATCCGGCAGTATTCCTGTTACTTTGTAGTTTGCGTTGTGTCTTTACACGAGTTAACAGTTGATAAATTATGCGTAACCCAAGCAGTAGTCTCTTCTAACTGATTTGTAGCGATAAATCAGTTGAAATTCTTATTTGTTTGTCACTTAGTCAGACAATCAGTTTTCCTGACTCAAACGTACTTGTTATATTTTCTTCGCAAAACCAGAAAACATCTTGTGGATATCTATACTCTCCGTAAAGGTTTTATGATTCGAGCAAGGAGAATACAACTCGAGCAAAAAGTTTAGCTTAGTAGAAAGATAGCCGTAAAGAATAGACATATCGAGTGACTGAAGCTCTACTAATTTTATTCAACCTTAATATTCATTAAGCAAATTTATTCGTAAAAAATATTCTCTGGAGAAAAACTTATGATGATTTTTATCCTAGCTTCCGGATATCTGTTAACAGTCTATCTACTATTAGCATTAGCAAAACGTACAGGCAATAACACACGTACGACAAGTGTCTCTTTAACCTCTAAAGGGAATAAGCAGGAAGTCGCATAACACAACAAGTTAACCAAGAAAGGTGGACAACAATAACTTTTGTACAGACGCTTCCAATAGTGCATCTGTACAAATCCTAACTCTTAACTCCTAACTCCTCAAAGCGTACCAACTCAACTGATGGGGTATACCCCAACCATGAAAGTGAGGATTGAGCAAACTTTTGTGGAGAACCACTGACAGCGAAGTAAGTTGGTAATGGAAGATAGGTATTCAATCCTCCTAGTAAATCTAACTCTTGGGCACAAGCAGCGACAACATGAACAGCTGGATCAACCAACTTGACAGAAGCAGGTAAGAGCGATCGCACAACTGGGGCAAGGTATGGGTAATGAGTACAGCCATAAACTAAAGTATCGATGTCCTGGTTGATTAAAGGTTCCAGGTAAGAACGCGCTACCTCAGTTGTATAGGGATCGTGAATACGGTTTTGCTCAATGAGTGGCACAAACTCTGGACAACCAACTTGCCAGACTTGCACACTATCATCAATTTCTAGAATAGCACGTCTATAGGCATTACTCTTAGCAGTTGCTGGGGTAGCAATGACACCGATGCGTTTTCCACTCTTCACTGCTGCCTTAGCCCCTGGCAGAACAATACCCAGAATAGGTAGAGAAAACTCTTGCTTCACAACTTCTAATGCCAGAGCCGAACTGGTGTTACATGCCATGATGACCATTTTTACGCCCTGCTGTTGCATCCAAGTCAGAATTTCGCGGACGAACTGTACAATTTCCGCTTGTGAACGAATGCCATAAGGCAATCTAGCTGTATCCCCAAAGTAAATAATCGACTCATTTGGGAGTTGCCGATAAAGTTGTCGCAGTACCGTCAAACCTCCCACACCACTATCAAAAATGCCAATTGGGGCACGTTCAAATCCAGAAGATGGAAACACAGGCTGTTGCTTGTTAGTTGTTAATAGTTAAGTGTTGAGTGTTATTTATTTTCCTCATCAATCCGTACCTCCTAAGGCTATATTTACCTTTGCCGTAGATACTGAAGTACACCACGTGCGATCGCGTCAGCCATACGATTTTGGTATTCTGAGGTTGCCAACCGGGGATTGTCTTCCCGACCAGTCATATAACCTGTTTCTACCAGAATCGAGGGCATCGTATTTTTTCTAAGGACGTAGAATCTAGCTTTGCGCGTTCCCCGGTCTTTAATCGTACTGATATTTTGGAGAATACTTTTGCGAACGACTTCAGCTAAATTATAACCGCTGTCGTAGTAGTATACTTCCAAACCATTCACATCTGGACGGTCATCAACAGAATTAGCGTGAACACTGACAAATAATGTCGCATTGACTTTTTGTGCCAATTCCACTCTCGGAGCAAGATCTACGAAAAAGTCAGCATCTCGTGTCAAAACAACTTGTATACCGTGTTGCTCCAAAATTGCTGCTAATCTTTTGCTAATTGGCAGTACAACATCTTTTTCCAGCAGTCCACCAATACCGGGAGCGCCTGAGTCTTTACCACCATGTCCCGGATCGACAACGACGATTATTTTTCCATTCGGTGCTGGTCGCGGTTGCGGGGATGTTGGGTAAGAATTAGGTCTTGACAACGGTTGAGGGTTTGGGGAAGGAAGCGGAGGTAAGTTGGCAATTGGAGGTGGTAATGCTACACGAGAACGTCGTAATTCTAAAGCGACAAAAGAGTCACCGAATTGGTTGAGTTGCCCAATTTGCACTCCTGTTGCAGGTTGAACCAAGATCGCCACTGTATGAGAATCTTGCTGTTGCAGGCGTACCCGGAGGATTGGGCTGTAGGAGTTAAATTCTGGACCTTTTACCGACTCCGCCAATTTCGCGTTGGGAATAGTGATGCGGAATAACCCTGATGATTTATCCCAACCTCCACTAGCAGATATATTGCGATCGCCACTGATAATCAGTTGTGTGCCTGTCGCACTCAGCTGTACGGACTGAATTGTAGCCAGTGAGTTGTTTGGGGATGAAAGAACTGTGGGGTTGTTGTCTGATATCGAATTAATATTACTACTAGCAGGTAACCTAACAACACCCTTAGTTGGTAAAACCACTAAACCATCTCCACCGCTGATACTCGCCCACCAATCGGGGCTACTTTTATCTACCCGCAACGTCATGCGGACAGTAGGTGGTCTTGTTCCTAATTGGATAAGTTCTAGGCGATCAACACCATACTTGTTAACATTGATAGTTCGTTGTTCTAGATTAGGTGATAAAGTTGCGCCAGAAATGTCCATGAAAATGGTGGAGAGATCTCGGCTGCGATTTACCTTTATTTGTGGATGACCACCACTGGTACGAACGAAAAACCCATCTCCTGTAACCTGTACGTTTTCAATTTGAGTCGTCGTGGCAATTGTGCTGACAACTGCTTCCTTTTTTGCTGTAGTGTTATTGTTATAATCATTCGTCACTACAGTATAAATGTTTCTTGGAGTGCTGGGAGTGTTTGGAATGCTGGGAGTGTTTGGAGTGCTTGGAATAATTGGAGTGGTTGGAGGGGAGGAGACTGCTTGCTCTTGCTGTGGTTTTGGTAATTGTACCATCCAATTATTAGGAGTTGTCCCAACAAATTTTACCTGCTTTGGGTCTAGAGTGTAACCTGAATTGAGTTCCACTACGATGCGAGCGGTTTGTTCGTCAAACTGCCCAACGCGGATAGCGCGAATTGCACCGCCCACTGGTTGATTTATATGTGGACGCCCAAATGAAGTTCCAGGGAGATCGATGACTAGACGAGTCGGGTTGAAGATAAGTTGTGCTTGAGGTTGAACAGCACCTTCGGTATTAAATTGCAGTCTGTTTTGATTGATATCAAAATGCCAAGACTGTAGTTTCGCTGCGTGGGCAGGCGACGATAACATGGAGACGGTTAAAAAAGTACCCGGCAGCAACCAGTGTAATTTCACAGAGTATTCTCCTGATTTGCATTCATATAAGCTGTCAATCTTTTAAAGTTTTGGCAACTCTTCACACTCTCCGCGCCCAAACCTCGGCTTTTCATCTAAAAATACAGCTAGCGTCAAATTCGTAAATCATGATCACCTCAGTAATTGACACTCAGCTATGAAAGAAATTTCGTAGTATGTGACACGACTTGAGTGCTTGCTTTGTTATGCTGGCTGATTGCTGATGGCGTGCATTCTTATTCAACTTCTATTAAGCCCCTCTCGATTTTCTACATCGTTACGGGATGTGAGATTTTAATTTATTACTGAGTTATCAATATTACTCAGTAATAAATCTAAAATCATTCTTTTAATAGCAGTGAATAACAATTGATTGAGCTAAACATTTGTGGAAGTGTGTGATTTTTGAGCGTGGATGGTC
>JAQYWP010000093.1 GCA_029379285.1 Rhizonema sp. PD38 | reverse complement strand
CTTAACATTACGTATTAATATATAGCTGCCAAATAAAACATGCTAATCAGCCTGTTAGATGGTATAGAAGAACTTTCTCTTGAAATCCCCTAAATCCTGGCACCCTAACTTCTATAAATTATTTCATAGTTCATTTAGTGTACCGATAAACTTAGAAAAACTTCACCCCATTTCACGTAAGTTCCGCAAACTTCAATTTATAAACTTTACTTCAGCGCTCTTGACTGGCTTACAGCATAGGGCGTAGACAATACATATTCTTAAAAATCATAATTTGGTCAAACGCGCAATGGTTCTAAGTAAATGCTCAGTCTGAGAGGAAATTCGATATGCATAATACATTTGAACTAATCAGCAATTTTACATCTACCAAAAGAAAGAAATTAAAAAAGCAGTCGGTTTCACAGCTTCATCTATTGCAAGCTGTTATTGAAAGCTTTGTTGACGGAATTTTAATATTGACGGACAAACAGGAATTGCTTCATGTCAATCAATGCGCCACTCGAATTTGCGAACAATTAATGCCTAATTCAGTTGCTCGTAATGTGATTCCTAATGAAATTTGGCACATTTGTCAGTGTTTAATAAACAGTCGCGAAGTATTTCCAGAAGAAAAAATATCTCTGGAGTTAGAAATTGAGACGAGAAAAACCGTAAAAATACTTATTAGGGCTAGATGGTTGCAGCTAAGTGCAAGTGACGGCAGCTTCATTTTAGTCACTCTGGAAAAACGCGAACTGATGAGCAGTAATGTATAGCGATCGCAGATGCCCAAAAGTTCGGTTTAACTGACCGTGAAGCTCAAGTTTGGCAGTTGCGTAGTGATAGTCTTTCTTATAAAGAGATTGCTGCCAAGCTGTACATCACTATTAACACTGTTAAAAAGCACTTAAAGAATATATACGCTAAACAGCACGATATACTGTGGGCACCTTTGATTGCTGATAAATGTTAACTCCTGGTTACATCTTAGTTTGAGGATACACAGTAATACTTAACACTCTCATAATTCTTAAATCTTTCGTCAGAAGGCAATTCTGGATCTTGTGTCAGTCCTACAGACGCTTAGTGAGAGCTTTCTTTAGTAGTTTATCAGCCACACTAATTAAGCTAATGTTAAGAAAACATTGGTAAGCATTCAGTTTTTAGTTATTAGCCCCAAATACAGGGTACTACTTGTAAGGGTGGCTAATCATCTGAAGCTTTACATGATTCTGTTCAGATCTGGCCAAAGAGTGCTGGATACTGGCAAACATTGACACTTAAGCTGCAAGATACAAGATTATTAATCTAAAAATGAACATTTTAACTAACCTACTGTCTCAACCAATTCAAAATAACAGACAAAAAAGACAGCGTAGAGGAATTGAAATTAAATCGCCGCGTGAAATTGAGATTATGCGGCAATCAGCAAAAATCGTGGCAACCGTACTCAAAGAAATTTCTGAATTGGTGGAGCCAGGAATGAGTACAGCTGACTTAGATGCTCATGCAGAAAAGCGCATCCGGCAAATGGGTGCAACACCTAGCTTCAAAGGCTACCAAGGCTTTCCTGCTTCTATCTGTTCCTGCATTAATAATGAAGTTGTGCATGGCATCCCCAGTAGTAAGAAAATGATTCATGCTGGGGATGTTTTAAAAGTAGATACAGGCGCATACTACCAAGGCTTTCATGGGGACTCTTGCATAACGATTGCTGTAGGTGAAGTCACTCTAGAAGCTGCTCGATTAATCCGTGTGGCAGAAGAAACTCTTTACAAAGGCATTGAACAAGTAAAAGCAGGAAAGTACTTGCTTGACATAGCCGGAGCAATTGAAGATCATGTGAAAGCTAATGGCTTTAGCGTGGTTGAAAACTTTACAGGACACGGTGTTGGTCGTAACTTGCATGAAGAACCCTCAGTTTTCAACTTCCGCACTAACGAAATGCCGAATATTAAACTACGTGCAGGTATGACTTTGGCAATTGAGCCAATTTTGAATCAAGGTTCTAAGGTGACAAAAATATTGTCAGATCGATGGACAGTAGTTACCACAGATAATTGTTTATCAGCCCAGTTTGAACATACCGTGTTGGTTACAGAAACCGGGTATGAAATTTTAACTGATCGCTCGAAGCTCTAAAAGGAGACATGGGAGGCAAGGGATTGAGAATATATTTTGTAACATTTTCTTGTCTCCTGTCTCCTAAATGCTTATTTATTCACCTCATACAGACGCGAGGTTTGTAACCGCTCCATCCATTTTTTCAGAAATACTCGGTTTGCCTCTCGTTCATCTGAATCTTGAGAATCTAAAGGAAAAGGCAATAGTCCTAAAATTGCCGCATTCGTCACACAGAACATTGATTTTTGGAAACTCATACAAATTTGTACCAGCAAATCATCTTCTCCGCGTATGCTGCGTTGATAGATTTCATGCAAATAATTTGGTAAAAAGTTAGACATATCCTGCATGAGTAAGGTGGGAGGAATCCCCGCACCACCAGTAGGTAAAGGATCTGCATACAAAGCGCCATATTGAAATCGACTTTGATCGGGGGAAATTTGATAAGCTTGGGCGTTATATGAAACTGTTCCGTGGAAGGGCGTTCCCCGGAAGAAAACCGCTTCTACATAAGGTATTGCTGTATCTGCAAGAAAAGTCAAACCAACAGAAGGGGGAATAATTTCATACACTTTATCTTGAATTCTAACGGAGTAGGTAATTGGCCGATTTGCATCTGCCACTAAACCAGCTTTTACGTGTTCGACAACATCAGGAATAGATTTGATTTTACCAAGATCATAGAGGTCTGATAAACTCAAGAAAATATCAGCCATGACTCGCCAAAATTGTCCCAATCCAGTATTGTAAGCTGATACCCGCAACTGTTCAGTTAAAAACTCAGGAAAAAGTTGATTAAGCAACGGAATTAAGGGGTTATTTTTAAATTTTGCCTTAATAACGGCTTGCGCTCTTTCTTTAAATTCCTTAGACTCCAAATACGTATCTAACCCACCTCCACCATGCCACAGCATTGCTCTCATGCAATACTCAGCATATTCAAAATTGATTCTATTATGCCATAAGTGCCGGAATAACTTTTTGAAAGAAAAGTCTCCATTGAAGTATTTAAAAAATGGAAAAAAGATTAAATATTGTTCTCTAGCCATGTAATTTAGGATGATTGAATAATTATCCAGAATTACCCCATAGCTTTTGAGAATGCCAACTACTTCCACTAAGTTCTGAGGAGTATCAGGAAGTAAAGTTCCTCCTGACTCCAGCCGCTCAACATACTCATTTAATTGATAGTTAACAGGTTTCTTTGTAAGACTTACCATTTTATAGTTGATGGTTGAGGGTTGATAATTGATGGTTAATAGTTAATGGGTAATGGTTATTCAATTAACAACCATCTACTATCCATTAACTACAATCTAACCTGTGTTCTTTAACTTTTATCTTTCGCCTGAATCACTGACATTGTGGCAACAGAACTGTATGTACCAATCATTGCTGTGGTTGTTGATTCAGTCCAATATGCTAACCAAGCTGGTTGAATACCAAAAATGACAATTAACACAGCTAAAATTATAGATGTAGAGCGCTCTGACCAAGATACGCGAGGTAAGTTAGCAACTTGTGGAGACAAGCGTCCAAAGAAAGCGTTGTTTGTGAGAATTAAGAAGTAAACAGCAGTTAAAGCTGTACCAGTCATGCATAAAAGGGTTTGAACTGGAAAAACTGGAAAACTACCGCGAAAGACAATGAATTCAGCAATAAACCCTACCATTCCTGGTATACCGGCGCTTGCCATTACTCCTAAAACCATTAAACTTCCAATTACAGGCATCCCTCGTTCTGGATTTAGTAATCCCCTGATCGTATCTAAATCGCGGCTTCCGGCTTTCTTATACACAATCCCAACAAGCAAAAACAGTAGGGCAGAAATTAAGCCGTGACTGAACATTTGCATCACACTTCCCAACACGCTTAAAGGTGTAGCCGCAGCTAGGGCTAATAAGATGTAACCCATGTGACCAATGGAACTGTATGCCACCATTTTTTTCATATCTTTTTGAGAGATAGCGCAGGATGCACCATAAAGCACGCTTACTACTGCCCAAACTGCCAAAAAAGGAGCTAAGTAAGCCCAAGCTTCTGGTAACAAATTCATCCCAAATCTGAGTAAGCCGTAGGTTCCAAGCTTTAGCAGGATTCCTGCCAACATTACTGAAATCGGCGTAGAAGCTTCAACGTGAGCATCTGGTAACCACGTATGGAAGGGAACTAAGGGAATTTTAATGCCAAAACCAATTAACAGTCCCAGTAGGAGTAAAATTTGTATCTCTAAAGGTATAGATGTCGCATCCAAAGTTTGGATTGCAAAGCTTGATGCACCACTCAGCCAAACCAAACCCAAGAAACTTGCCAAAATGAGAACTCCGGAAATAGCTGTATAAATCAAAAATTTAGTAGCTGCATAACTCCGTCGTTCACCACCCCAAATGGCAATTAGTAAATAGAGAGGAATCAGTTCTAGCTCGTAAAAAATGAAAAACAGCAGCATATCTTGTGCTATAAAAGCACCAGACACTCCAATGTTTAATAACAAAAGTAAAGAGTAGTAAAATCGCGGTCGCCGAATATCTTCGTCAGTGCTATATATTGCAATGCAAGTCAACAGTCCATTCAGGATTAGCAAAGGTAAAGACAAACCATCTATTCCAAGAATGTAATTCAAACCCAATGCATCTATCCAAGGTAGGAATTCAGACAGTTGTTGATGAGCATCTGTCGGGTTAAACTGAAATGCTAATAATAAAGTCCACGAAAAAGTGATACTTGCAACGATGAGAGCCGCTTTCCGAGAAAGCTGTGCGCTTATGCTAAACGGCAAGAATCCGATAATAATGGCACCGAATAAAGGTATTAAAAGTAAAGCACTAAGCATAGTAGTAAATATGGAGTGAGGAAGAGCCAGTTGCGTGTTAAGAAAAGTCTGAGCGGCGGCTTCAACCGAGCAGAACTTCGAGGGGGGTTCATTACGTTTAGCTTTCGGAACGTTGAGGAGAGGGATGAGACGAGGAGGAAGGATGAGTTTGAGAATAAAAACTTCTTTCCCCGCTATTTCTAAGTCCTCACTCCTCATTTCTAACTTTTAGAAGTGCCAATAATTAAGTAGTCCTAACGACCAACTGATGACAAAACCCAGTACACTCACGCCGACAAGGATAGTTAACATATAGCCTTGAGAGTGTCCCGAAATACTGTACTTCAAGCTTTGACCACTGAACATTGTTGCAAATCCAACCAAGTTAACAAAACCATCAACCAGAAAGCGATCGCTCCAAGCAGAAATTTTTGAGAGCAACGCCACTACACTAACTACTGTCACTCGATAAACGCGGTCGATATAAAAGTCGTAACCCAATAAGTCTTGCACAAATCTCCACGCCAATACTGTAGACCGAGACCAAGCTTTGTGCAGATACATTGTAGCTCCGACGGTGATTCCTAATAAACTAGACGACAGCAATAGTGACACGACTACCCAATTCACACTTTGCCAATCAGGAAGGAGGTACCACTGCTGTAGCATTAGGGGTACTAACAAAGTAATTATCGTTAGAGATACCATTGCAAATGCCATCTGCCAATTTACTTCTGGGGCACGACGTGTCTTCGGTTGTGGTTCCCCCCAAAAAATTAACCGGAATACCCGAGTTAAATTCAATACAGTGAGACCGTTAACTAACACTAAGATGACTATAAGCCAAGGACTAATCAATGCCAACCCATCAGCCCATGACAGCATTGCCCAAAAGCTACCAAGGGGGAGTAGCGTTACCATCCCGGCCGCACCTACAATATAGGCGGTTGTGGTAGCTGGCATCCGTGACCACAAACCACCCATTTCTGTTAAATCTTGAGTATTTGTCGTAAAAATTATTGAGCCGGCACTCATAAATAACAGTGCTTTTGCGATCGCGTGAGTGAAAAGCAGCATCAGGGCAACACCTCCTTGCTGCATACCCACTGCCAGAAACACTAACCCCATGTATGCGCTAGTAGAGTGAGAAAGCGCTCGCTTGATATCGATTTGGGCTAGTGCCACTAACGATGCGCCGACTGCCGTTACTGCACCCATCACGAGCAGAGCATTTAAAGCTACTGGTGATAACGCTAAAATTGGCTGAAGTTTATACAGCAAGTAAGCGCCTCCCGCTACCACCAGCGAGTTTCGCATAACTGAGGCGGGATTAGGACCTTCCATTGCCTCATCCAACCACAAATGTAGCGGAAATTGGGCACATTTCCCTGCGGGTCCGGCAATTAAAGCTAATCCTAATAAAGCTGATGTGACTGGGTTTAAGTCAGCCGTTTGTACCCACACATAGAGATCGGAAAAGTTTAAACTTCCTGCCATTGTCGAAAGTGTTACCACCGCCATTAAAAGCAACAAGTCTCCTACGCGCTTAGTCCAAAATGCATCTCGCGCCGCCGTCACAACCAGTGGTTGAGCATACCAAAATCCTACCAAGAGGTAAGTTGAAAGAGTCAAGACTTCTAGTAGCGCATAACTGAGAAATAGTGAGTCACTGATCGCTAAGCCACACAGAGCCGCTTCAAAAAATCCTATGAGAGCAAAGAAACGCGCGATCGCCCAGTCTTTCTCCATATATCCCAAGGCGTAAATTTGTGCTAACAAACTTAACCCTGTGACTAAAACTGTCGTTCCAATACTGACTGAAGATATTTCTAAGGCAACGGATAAGTCTAGATCTGCTACTTTCAACCAAGTAAAAACGATATTTTCTGGTTCTTGACTCCAAATATCTCTAAAGACAATTAGACTGTGGACAAAAGCTATAACGGTAGTTAATAAGTTCAAATATGCTGCCGGTCTTGGTCCTGTTCGCCTGACCAGACCAATTGCCCACGGCAAAGTCAAAATTGCACCTACTAAGCCATAAAGAGGTATCCATCTTGTTGTTGAAAAGAGAAATTGATTCATTTAAGTTCCCTGAATATTTTTTTGCTCATAATTTTCTCTACTTTACGAAATAGCTTTACTGCTCTCTATGATTTTGAAATTTAGACTGTTTAGGTTTTGTTCTATATGACTTATATTATTTCACTTCAATCTTAAATATTTACAAAAATCTTTTAATTTATTTATATCCATTATTTCTCAAAATAGTTGTTTATGCTCATTGTGATGACGATAATTCCTAACCCCTAAAAAATCCTTTATACCTATTATAACTAAAATTTCTGTATCATTTTAGTGTATTTTTTAAATAAACAACAAAAATCCAGGAATTACCTGCCTTTAAACCACCCAAGGTTTTTTGCACTCCTGCTAATATGGCTTTTTTGCCTTTATGAACTTAGGTTAGCTATTTTTCTCAATTAATTATAATACCTCAATTGCTTCTCTACAATCTCTATATATTTGTATATAAGTTGTTCTACCAATCAGAATAAATTAACTTTTGTTAAGATTATTAAATCATTGTGATCACAAACTCTTATAGTGATTTATATTGCCAAGAGTGCAAAGCTTTTCTATGCTTAATTTGGAAATGCTTGTATAAAGCACGATGAGCATCTCCGTCGAGATTTTACATAAACAGTACTGATTGGTTTAACCTTGTAGGAGTTCTGCGATGCCAATTGCAGTTGGAATGATTGAAACAAAAGGTTTTCCGGCGCTTGTGGAAGCAGCCGACGCGATGGTGAAAGCTGCTCGCGTGACCTTAGTAGGCTACGAAAAAATTGGCAGCGCTCGAGTCGCCATAATTGTTCGGGGAGATGTTTCAGAAGTGCAAGCTTCTGTAGCAGCTGGAATTGAAGCCGCCAAAAGAGTAAATGGTGGTGAGGTACTGTCCACTCACATTATTGCTCGTCCCCACGAGAACCTGGAATATGTCCTGCCGATTCGTTATACAGAAGACGTAGAACAGTTCCGTACTTAGCAATTTTAGATCAACGATTTTGGATCGATCTCATCAGCAATCGTAGACAGTTCAGCAGATAAGGGATACTCGTTTCAGATTGGAAAGACCTCTTCTAAAATCTAAAATCTAAAATTTTTACAGTATTATGTTCAGTTGTTGAAAAGCTAATTAAGGATTAAAACTAATGTCGATTGCAGTTGGAATGGTAGAAACGTTGGGCTTTCCTGCAGTTGTTGAAGCTGCTGATGCAATGGTAAAAGCAGCTCGCGTTACCCTTGTAGGATATGAAAAAATTGGTAGTGGTCGCGTTTCGGTAATTGTCAGAGGAGACGTTTCGGAAGTACAAGCTTCTGTAGCTGCAGGAGTTGAATCAGTAAAGCGAGTTAACGGCGGACAAGTCCTATCTACCCACATTATTGCTCGTCCTCATGAGAACTTAGAATACGTTCTGCCAATCCGATACACTGAAGATGTAGAGCAGTTCCGTGAAGGTGTAAATGCTATTCGTTCTACAAGAAGACCGTAGAAAAGCGTAATGCAAATTGCCAAGGTTCGCGGCACAGTAGTAAGTACCAGTAAAGATCCTAGTCTTAGAGGTGTCAAACTGCTGTTGTTGCAGTTAGTAGATGAAGAAGGTAACGCTCTGCCAGAATATGAGGTGGCGGGTGATAGCGTTGGTGCAGGAGTGGATGAGTGGGTACTTGTGAGTCGGGGTAGTGCTGCCCGTCAAGTTCTCGGGAACGAACAGCGTCCGTTAGATGCCGTAGTCGTAGCGATTATTGACACAATCTATGTTGAAGATCGCCAGATTTATAGCAAAAAAGACCAGTATCGATAATCAAAAAAAGTTAGGAGTTAGGAGTTAGGAGTTCATAGGTAGTGGTTAGTGGTTAGTAATTAGTAATCATTAACAATGAATGACTAAAAATTATCAACTAACAACTATCAACTAACACCTAACACCTGACAAGAAGCTTAAAAGAGGAGGAATCTCGAGATGGTAGTCTACAGCATGGCAGCACCGCCGACTCCGTGGTCTAAGAGTTTAGCAGAGCCAAAAATTCATAAAACTGCTTTCGTACATCCAACGTCCCAAGTGATTGGGGATATAGAGTTAGCGGCAAATGTCATTGTTGCTCCAGGGACTGCAGTTAGAGCAGATGAAGGTACGCCTTTTTACATCGGTGAAAACACTAACCTTCAAGATGGTGTTGTTGTTCATGGGTTGGAGCAAGGTAGAGTCATTGGTGATGACCAAAACAACTACTCAGTATGGATTGGGAAGAATGCGTCTATTACCCATATGGTACTCATTCACGGACCAGCTTATATTGGGGATAATTGTTTTATTGGCTTTCGTTCTACAGTATTTAATGCCAGGTTAGGGGCAGGTTGCATTGTCATGATGCACGCTTTGATCCAAGATGTAGAAATCCCCCCTGGTAAATACGTTCCTTCCGGAGCGATCATTACCAACCAGCAGCAAGCTGATCGCTTGCCAGATGTACAGGCACAAGATCAGCAGTTTGCCCATCATGTGGTGGGCGTTAACCAGTCCTTAAGGGCTGGCTATATGTGTGCGGATGATGTTAAATGTATTACACCTATTCGAGAAGACCTCGGTAGATCTCGGAAAAACAAAGCTGATAACGGATTGGAAGTAATAGAAGTGTATAACAATAACTTAGGTGCAGAAACGATAGAGCAAGTGCGCTATCTAATAGAACAAGGATATAAAATTGGTACGGAACATGTAGACCAACGGCGGTTCCGCACAGGCTCCTGGCAAAGTTGCCAGCCGATAGAAGCTAGATCCGTAGGTGAGGCAATTTCCATTTTAGAATCATGTCTGGCAGAACATAGCGGTGAGTACGTACGCTTGTTTGGTATAGATAAAGGCAAACGGCGCGTGTTAGAAACCGTCATCCAACGCCCTGATGGTGCAGTCGGTTCACCAGGAACTTTTAAGGCTCCGACGACAAGCAGTTCTTTCAGCAGCTACAACGGAAATGGGAATAGTTACAGCAGCGATCGTGGTTACAGCAGCGATCACAGTTATACCACGAGCAATGGCAGTATTCCTGCCGAAACTGTAGATCAAGTGCGCCAACTATTGGCACAAGGTTACAAAATTGCCTCAGAACATGTCGATGAACGGCGTTTCCGCATGGGCACGTGGCAAAGTTGCCAACCGATTGAGGCAACTTCGGCTAACGAGGCGCTCTCGGCATTGGAACAATGTATAGCTAACCATCAAGGCGAGTACGTACGTTTGGTAGGCATTGACACCAAAGCAAAACGGCGGGTATTAGAAACCATTATCCAAAGACCGAACGGTCCAGTCACTCAAACTTCCCAAACTCATAGCCAAAAGTCTTTTGAAAGTAGCCCATCTTACTCTTATACAACTTCAACAGCTTCACCGATAACTACGAATACCAACTTAAGTTCTGAAGTTGTGGAGCAACTAAGGCAACTATTAGCATCGGGGAACAAAATTAGCGCCGAACACGTAGATCAACGACGATTCCGTATGGGTTCTTGGACAAGCTGCGGTCCAATTCAGGCAAATTCTCTTCAAGAAGCGACCAACATATTGCAACGATACCTTACTGAATACCAAGGGGAATATGTGCGGCTCATTGGTATTGAGCCCAAAGCCAAGCGTCGGGTTTTAGAGACTATAATTCAACGTCCATAATAAAGTTCGGAGTTAGGAGTAATGAGTGGATCAGGTACGAAGCACAAATTCCTCACTCTCAAATCGTGACTCCTAACTCTTTAATTCTCTCTGGCATCTGAGGTTCAACTTTCATGTCTATACCGCCACTACGCTTTGGTAATAACCTTGAGTCTCACATAAGTGGCGAGGTGATTATTCATCCAAGTGCAATACTCGCACCAGGGGTGATACTCCAAGCAGCTCCAAACAGTAAAATAATTATTGGTTCAGGAGTTTGTATCGGCATGGGGTCAATTCTCCAAGTAGATGAAGGAACCATAGAAATAGAAGTAGGAGTCAACTTGGGTGCCGGTTTTCTGATGGTTGGCAAAGGGAAAATAGGAACAAACGCTTGTATTGGAGCTGCAACAACGGTTTTCCAAAGTTCTGTGGAACCAGGACAAGTTGTTCCTGCTTGCTCAATTTTGGGAGATACGAGTCGGCAGTATCCCGAATCTGTAGTCACAACCGAAATAATACAACCCGAACTAACACCGGATGACTCAGCTTCTACAAACGCACAAGATGATGAGAACACAGAAGCTGGAGCAGAAATTGTACTTTCATCTTCTTCAGTCCCCACTCAAAACTCACAACAAAGTAAACTCTCTACATCTTCAACAAAAGATATAGGCACTGTCATTTATGGTCAAGGAAATATACAAAAGTTGTTAGTCACATTATTTCCCCATAGAAAACCCCTGAACGAATCATCATCCGACGAGAACTCTGATTAATTTTAAATCTAAGTAAGTTATTAGTTGCAAAGACGGCAAAGCAAAAAAGCAGACTTTACTATATTTGGAAACAAAAGCAACCACGGAAGAAGACGCGAAACGTTTTGGCGTTTGTACTATCAGTAGACAAAGTAGGACGGTGGCTATCGCGTGTATGAAGTTTGAATTCCCTTGTTGGGTTGCTTTGAGCATCCCTCTGTAAATGCGATCAACAGAGGCGACCACAAGAACGTGTGTCATGGAATGGCGACCATGATTAGCCACAGTTACCTAAAATCTGAGTACTTTTTCAGGTTAATACTTAGATATGACTAAAATGTAGCTGTGATTCATCCTTCAAGAGGTAGGCTTTCTGGCTTAGCTTATGTCAATGTTGATTATAAGTTGTGAATTAAAATTGCAACTTATATGGAATAACGTGGAAAACTGATATGAATACCGATCATCATAAATCTAAGACTTTAATTGAGGCATCGGGTAGTCAAGATGATTTCAAGGACTCTGCCTTAGGATTAGTATCTACGCGGAGTTTCCCTGCAATCGTGGGTACTGCTGATATGATGCTGAAATCTGCTGGCGTCCACCTGGTTGGTTATGAAAAAATTGGTGGAGGTTACTGTACTGCTATAGTTCGTGGTGGAGTTTCTGATGTGCGTTTGGCTGTAGAGTCTGGTGTTCAAACTGCTGAACAATTCGGTCAACTAGTTTCTAGTTTAGTTATTCCTCGACCTTTTCATAACTTAGACGTGATATTCCCGATCACCGGTCGCCTTAGTAAAATCGCTGAAGGCGGCGCTTACAGTCTTCTCAGCAATCAAGCAATTGGTTTAATAGAAACGTGGGGATTTCCACCAATGGTAGGAGCAGCTGATGCCATGCTTAAAGCTGCCGATGTCCAGTTTGCAGCTTATGAGAAAATTGGTGGAGGGTTATGTACAGCCATTATTCGTGGTTCCGTAGCAAACGTGGCAGTCGCTGTGGAAGCGGGGATGTCCGAGGCAGAACGTATTGGAGAGTTGAACGCGGTGATGGTCATTCCTAGACCTTTAGACGAATTAGAGCAAACTCTACCAGTCGCAAGTTGCTGGATAGAAGAACGTCAACCGTTAAGATTGCCAATGAACATCAAAATTCCAGAAAGAGATTTAGTCGCTTTGCCAGATTTAGCCAAGCTCCCCAGAAGAATGGAAGGATCATCATGAGCTTCAGAACACCATTAAACACAGTCTTAACACAATTCATTTAAAGGTTTCAAGAATTCCACAAAATATAGAATTAACGTTATTTGTTTCTAGGATTGCTAAAAATTCAACTTTCACTCTCATGAGCTGAGTACTCAGCTAGTATTGCTTTTCACTACTAGCTGCTTACTTAAACTATTACAATTGAACAAGCAGAACCATTAAAAATAGGGCAGCGGTTCGCTGTGACTAACTCAGAAAAACTATGGCAAAAAACAGTAGCAACCGTAATAGTTTCAGTTGTACTATATACTGACCGAGTTTTAGTGACACGTAAGCGGGTTGTGCCCCTTATAGGACTTGAAAGGGAATTAGTATTTACTTACAGTTATCCGTTGAGCATTAATAATCTACTGGAGCAAGAAGCTCATCTCAAATTAACCGAACAACTGCTAGTAAGTTGTAACGAAAAAATTAAGGTGAGCTTTAGCCGCAGTACTCCCCAAATTCAACCTGGGGAAATGGGAATTTTGGAATGGACGCTCAGACTCCTCCTACATCAGGAGTTCACTGTGGAGTATCCACTTCTTCGTGACATTAGTTGGCTTAGATGTTTAAGCGGATTAAAGGTTTACACAATTCACTATAGTTTGGGTTAGACAGACAATAAATAACGACAACTCTTAAAAGCTAGAGTGAAAGTTTATTTATGTAACAAATTAGCTCAATACTTCACTTTGTCCTTGACAAATAAATTAAAATATGAAGTGATAAGTCATAATAATCACAAACCTACCCAATGACAGGCGATCGCTATTGAATAAAGAGAAACTGGGTGACAGAATCTCCTTAGTTGGGTTACTCCGAATCAAACGTTGAAGCTGCTACATGAGTTTAAGAATGGCTTTGGATTGTGCCAAACTTTGCTTCAGATCTACTCAGCAGCCAATTAAGCATGACTATATAAATTTTTATAACATTTTTTTTAGCTCTGACTCGAATAGTTATCGGCTGTGTCATAATGTGATTGATGAGAATTAATTCGGTGACAGTGTTTGTTTTTAGTATTGACAGGCTTTTTCCTTTTGGTATTTACAGACTTCTCTCCGAAATCTCTATCTCTACACCCTCAAGATTTTGGAGATAATCCATGTCACTTTACGTAGGTAACCTCTCTTATGAAGTTACACAAGAAGATCTGAATGCTGTTTTTGCAGAATACGGTACTGTAAAACGAATTCAGCTCCCCACCGACCGTGAAACTGGTCGTCCACGCGGCTTTGGTTTCGTTGAAATGAGTTCAGAAACTGAAGAAGCAGCTGCTATCGAGGCTCTTGATGGTGCTGAGTGGATGGGTCGTGACCTGAAAGTGAATAAGGCTAAACCCAAAGAAGACAGAGGTGGTAATAGTGGTGGTTACGAAGGCAAGCGGGGAGGCGGCGGTGGCGGTGGCTACGGCCGTAACAACCGTTACTAAACGGAACAAACCAAACCTTTTTCATTTCTACATGTTGTAGATAATAAGCAATCAAAACTTTTCGCGGTTTTGATTTAAAGTTGTGTTTATTAGCCCATTTATCCTAGCTGTTAAACATAAGTTTATAAAAAGCCCAAGCAAAAATGCTTGGGCTTTTAAAATCTGACATCAGATTTCGGAGATGCTGAACGAGCCAGCGCTTTAAAGTAATTCCATCCTTCTTCTTCATTGCCCCGTAAAATGTTTTGCTCTTAGGATTCACGCAAAAATAACTTGAACAATTAGACTGTTTTTCTTGGTTTGATC
>JAQYWP010000803.1 GCA_029379285.1 Rhizonema sp. PD38 | reverse complement strand
GCTGTATACTAAAATGTTGTTTTTGTTGCGGTATGTTTGGATAAATTCATACACACTGGCATGAACCACAGGTTTAGAGCGACAAATATACAATCGGGATGACTGGATTCGAACCAGCGGCCCCTTCGTCCCGAACGAAGTGCGCTACCAAGCTGCGCCACATCCCGGCATGATGATACCAATATAACGATATCATAACTCTGATAAATATGGCAAGTGGGACGAGAAATTTTAATTCATGACTCCTGATTCAACTTCCAGCACGATTTATTGCTGCTAGCATGAAATGTGTATATCTAAAGTTATAGAAGTAGATTGTGACTGTTAAACCAGACTGGTTGCGGGTAAAAGCGCCGCAGTGGGAGCGCGTTGGTAACGTTAAAGAAATTTTGCGGGATTTAGCTCTCAATACTGTTTGTGAGGAAGCGTCTTGTCCAAATATCGGTGAGTGTTTCAAGGCTGGGACTGCGACGTTTTTGATTATGGGGCCTGCTTGTACGCGTGCCTGTCCCTACTGCGATATTGACTTTGAGAAAAAACCCAAACCCCTAGATCCGACGGAACCAACACGACTTGGGGAAGCAGTACGTCGCATGAAACTAAATCATGTGGTCATCACTTCTGTCAACCGAGATGACTTACCGGATGGTGGTGCGTCACAGTTTGTCCAATGTATTGAAGCTATTCGCCACCTTTCTCCCCAAACAACTATCGAGTTACTCATCCCTGACTTGTGCGGTAACTGGTATGCACTCTCGTCAATTCTTCAAGCACACCCAGAAGTCCTTAATCACAATACAGAAACAGTACCGCGTCTGTATCGCCGGGTGCGTCCTCAAGGAAATTATGAACGGACATTGGAATTACTCAGGCGATCGCGTCAAATTGCACCTGAAGTCTACACGAAATCTGGTATCATGGTAGGACTTGGCGAAACGGATGAGGAAATCCGCCAAGTGATGCGGGATTTACGGGCACAAAATTGTGATATTTTAACAATTGGGCAATACCTCCAACCCAGTCAAAAGCACTTAAAGGTGGATCAATTTATCACTCCAGAACAATTTGCTGCCTGGAAAGCATTCGGTGAAGAACTAGGATTTTTACAAGTTGTTTCTTCGCCCTTGACAAGAAGCTCATATCATGCTGAGGAGGTGAGAGAATTAATGAAGCGCTATCCTCGTTCAAAGAGTGAGGTCTAAGTTGGGGTGGGATAGTGGATTGTGGGGGATGGTGCGATTTCCTTGTCCTCGACTTCAAAAAATAAAAGCTTGACATAGTATCAATAATGATACTACAATTAATGAAAAGCGAATACCAAGTTGTTTTTAATATGTCATTTTGTAGAAACCTTCTACTTTTTTTGACTACAGCTTGGTATAAATTTATGTCGCAAATAGAAAAGCTCCTTGCTCAGTTTCAGAGCAATCCTAAAAATGTAAAGTTTACAGATTTAGTAAAAGTTTGTAACCATTATTGTGGAGAACCTAGACAGCAAGGATCGAGTCACTGTGTCTATAAAACCCCCTGGGCTCTTGATCCTCGCGTCAACATTCAGGAAAAGAATGGAAAAGCAAAGGTTTATCAAGTCAGGCAGGTTTTAGAGGCAATTGAAAAAATTGAGGAAATGGAAGATGGTTAACTATGACCATTACACCTACAAAATTACTTGGTCAACAGAGGATCAAGAGTTTGTAGGTCTATGTGCTGAATTTCCAAGTTTATCTTATCTCCATGAGAATCGTGCTGCTGCACTCGAAGGTATTGCGGACTTAGTAAAAAATGTAGTAGCGGACATGGAAGCGAATGATGAGAGGATTCCAGAACCTATTGCAGAAAAAAACTATAGTGGTAAGTTTCAAGTTCGTATTCCTCCAGAGCTTCATCGGAGACTAGCTATAGAAGCAGCAGAAGAAAATGTTAGCTTAAATCGTTATGTAAGTCTTAAACTTGCGTGTTAAATGACAAATCCAAAATTAGCTGTTCTTGGCACAGGTGCTTGGGGAACAGCTTTAGCAACCCTTGCTGAGGCAAATGGTTGTCAGGTAAGCTTGTGGTCGCATCGAGATTCACAACCCCTGGCGGCAGCAGTGGAAGGTGCTGATGTGATCCTCTCAGCCGTTTCAATTAAGGGTGTGAGATCCATTGTTTCTCAAGTACAGTCTTTACACCTTTCAAGAGAGACGATTGTTGTGACGGCAACCAAAGGCTTAGATCCAGAAACCACCTGCACGCCATCGCAAGTTTGGCAAGCCGCATTCCCCAATCATGCAGTCGTTGTCCTTTCTGGACCTAATTTATCTAAAGAAATTCAACAGTCACTGCCGGCAGCAACAGTCGTTGCTAGTAGTGTGACAAGTGCTGCAGAATTTGTGCAATCAGTGTTTTCCTCAAATAGTTTCCGAGTTTATACAAATCCCGATCCTTTGGGTGTCGAACTGGGAGGGACGTTGAAAAATACGATCGCGATCGCAGCTGGTGTATGTGACGGTTTGCAGTTGGGAACCAACGCTAAAGCCGCTTTAGTAACTCGCGGTTTGACAGAAATTATTCGTATAGGCAATAGCTGGGGTGCTCAAACGGAAACATTTTACGGTTTATCTGGTTTGGGTGATTTGCTAGCTACCTGCAACAGTCCCTTAAGTCGCAATTACCAAGTTGGCTACCAGTTAGCTCTTGGCAAAACACTCACGGAAATTCTTGCCCATTTAGAAGGAACTGCAGAGGGAGTCAATACAACAGAGGTTCTCATCCAGCGATCGCTCTGGCAAAATATTTCTATCCCAATTACCGAGCAAGTTTATCGCCTACTTCAGGGCAAAGTTACACCCCGACAAGCACTCTTAGAACTGATGCTGCGAGATATGAAGCCAGAGTTTTCTGAACCTGATCAAGATTAGGTTATCGATCAAGATCCCCGACAACTTTTACGAAGTCGGGGATCTTAAGGGTATCGTTTTGTGAGAAATACATCCCTTGTGATAAATCATTAATATTTACAATTGACTAATGAGCAATCACAAATGATGCGCTGATCTCCCTCAAGGCTGAAACGCACTTAAAAAAAGACAATCTGAGGTTCATGAACTGTACCATCAGGCATAATCGTGCCTCGTCGCTTTGTAAAATCCATTTTTGCCTCCCAAAGGTTTGCCTCACTCAAGTTTGCTTGTGTCAAGTTTGCCCATGTGAGATCTGTACCAGTTAAGTTAGCTCTTGTTAAATTCGCGTCCAAAAGCATTGCGCCACAGAGCTTTGCGTGACTAAGATTTGCTCTGACTAAATTCGCTTCAATCAGCGATGCTTCAATTAACTTGGCTTCGCTAAGATCTGCTTCGCTAAGATCGGCACCACATAAAGAAGTTCCCCACAAATTACTTCCGCTTAATTTCACCCGCCATAAAAAAGCTCCACATAAATTTGCATAGGTTAAATCAGCATTAATCAAATTCGCTTCACACAAAGAAGCTTCATACAAATAAGCATCCCGTAAATTAGCTTGCATTAAGTTTGCACTACTTAAGTTTGCACCCAAGAGGATAGATCCACTCAGATTTGCACCACGTAAATCTGCTCCGATCAAATTAACTCCACTTAAATCAACTGCTCTAAGATCAATTCCACTTAAGTCACATCCACTAAAATCTCTTTGCTGAAGACTTTTCTCATTGGTTTGACTTAAAATTAGCTCTTTTTTGTCAGCGTAATTTCTCATAGTACTTACTGAGAACTCCAAAGTATAAAATATTTTAAGTGTAGCTTCAATTCTTTGCTGTATTTTGAGAGTACACCCCAAGAGTAGACAAGCTAAGCCAGAAATCTAAAAAAATCGAAATAATCAGCAAAAAAGCGTGCCACTGGTTATGATAGCGTCTGGAATCGCTTTATTTGTCAAAAAAACCTCAAAAATATGATTTAAATGTCAGTAAAAGGCTAAAAAGTTTACAAGATAAAGTTGACAACTTGAGTCCCAAACCGGGTTTGTTGGTATACGAAGAACCCCACCTCTAACCCCCAGAACGCTCTTCGGTTCGGGGTAATAAAGCGCTCCTGTGGAGGAGTTATTTATTATCCGACATTACAGTATCTCAACATTTATTTACATATTGAGGTTTTTTTTGCGCCAACCGACTTAAAGGCAAATAAAATTTCTAGAGAATATTTATGTAGGTACCAACGGAAGGACGGGCAAACGACTCCCAAGCACTACCACTGCGTAGGAACAGTTCCATCCAACGTGTCTGTTTGCCTTGTGCATTGATCCAACCACTGCTGCCAGGTGCTAACGCAATCTGTCCAGGTTTGACGGCAAAGCTACCATCAGTGGCGATCGCATCAAGCTTTGTGTCACCGATCTGTACGCGCACGGTATTGCCTTCACCGAGATTGATACTCTTGTGTTGAATACCCGGATTTCTCACGAGGGAGAAAAAAACACTTGGATTAGCCAGACTTAGGATCA
>JAQYWP010000802.1 GCA_029379285.1 Rhizonema sp. PD38 | reverse complement strand
GTTAATAGTTGGGGTTCAACAGTTGGGAGTGCTGGAGTCAATCGAATTGAAGGCTTACGATCAGATGATGCAAAGGCGTAGCGACTTGAGTCCAGATCCACGCCTATTGATTGTTGGATTTACCGAAGCGGACATTCAAAAATTACAACAAGGCACACCAAATGGTATAGTCTTAGACAAAATATTGAGTAAATTAGAACGCCATAAACCAAAAGCTATCGGTTTAGACTTTTTTCGCGATGTGCCAGTGCACCCAGGACACGAGCAATTATTAGCACACTTGAAGCATAGTTCGCTGATTTTCCCTATCTGTAGAATAGGTGGAGGCAATATGCCTGCCGTACCACCACCTCCCGGTGTAAAATCAGAGAATGCAGGGTTCGCTGACATTCCGGAAGGTAAAGATGGGATAATTCGGCGAAATTTGCTCGTCGTCACCCCCAACCCCAAGTCAAGTTGTGCAACCCCAGCTTCCTTAGGATTGCAACTGGCGGTTGAGTACCTAAAAGTTCAACCAGAATTTACAAAAGAGGGGAATTTACAGTTAGGTAAAAAGATATTAGAACGCTTGAAAGTAGACTCAGGTGGTTATCAGCATATGGATGTTGGTGGCTTTCAAATACTGCTGAACTACCGTGGGGCAAAAAACATTGCTCAACAGGTGAGTTTCACAGACATGCTTAATGATCGCTTCAAGTCAAGTTGGGTGAAAAATCGCATTGTCTTGATTGGTTCAACCGCACCAAGTTCCCAAGATATTCGGAATACACCATATAGCGATGGCAAGGCGGATGATTCTGGCAAAATGCCTGGAGTGATAATTCATGCTCACATGGTAAGCCAAATTCTGGATGCGGTTTCCGACCAACGACCACTTTTTTGGTTTTTGCCTGCTTGGGGAAAAATTCTTTGGATCTTGGGTTGGACTGTAGTAGGTGGAGTTTTAGCATGGCGCATTCAGCACCCGCTCAGTTTAGGAGTAGCCAGCTGCTTCACCGTAGTATTATTGTTCTTCATCGGCTATGCCATCTTTCTTCAAGCAGGATGGGTACCACTAATATCTCCGGCATTAGGGTTGCTGGTAGCAGTAGTAAGTGTTGTTAGCTGCACAGCATTTCAAGACAAGCAATATAAGGAAAAAATCTCACTTCAGGTTAAAGAGCAAAATGAAGACATTCTGCTTTTACAAGCACTGTTAAGGGAAGGTAGGAATTATCCAACACAGACACCTACGGCAATTTCCGAATGTTCCCCGGACGTAAGAGTATTCAACAACCGCTATAAAACGACCGATGTACTTGGTTGTGGGGGATTTAGTTATACTTATCTAGCTGAAGATACTCATCGTCCAGGCAGACATATGTGTGTAGTTAAGCACTTACAACCTGCTCGTACTGATGAAGGATTTTTAGAGATTGCTAGGCGTCTTTTTAAAACTGAAGCCGAAATTTTAGAGCTTTTAGGTCATCACAACCAGATTCCACAGTTAATGGCATATTTTGAAGAGAGTAAACAATTTTACTTAGTTCAGGAGTATATTAAAGGACATCCACTCAATGAAGAACTTACTCCCGGACAGCGATTTTCAGAAGCAGAAGTTATAGATTTTCTCAAAGATGTTTTGTCTGTACTCGCGTTTATTCACAGTCATGGTGTGATCCATCGAGATATAAAACCCAGCAACTTGATCCGACGGCAAAAAGATAACCACATTGTCCTCATTGACTTTGGTGCAGTCAAACAAATAGAGCCTCAACAGTTATACGAAAATCCGACAGTAGCAGTAGGTACTGCGGGTTATGCACCTCCTGAGCAATTTATGGGACAGCCAAGATTAAACAGCGATATTTATGCTCTAGGAATGGTTGCCATCCAAGCCTTAACTGGAGAATCTCCTCGACACTTTGAACGAAATGAAACTATGGCACTCGTTTGGCGAGGTCCAACAACTAGCGAACCATTTGCTGTAATCTTAGATAAAATGGTGTCCTATGACTTTCACCACCGATACCAATCGGCAGAAGAAGTTTTGCAAAGTTTGGAGAAACTATGAGTGATAAGTAGAGATTTCAATTAAAAATATTTTATCACCAAGAATACATGCGTCAGTCGCCAGAATTCAGAATTAATTCTGTGCGACTGGCGGATGAATAAATGGGTTTGAATCCCCCACTAATTGATTCTGATACCATTTCACGAAATTACTGATACAAATTTTTTCACCCCTGCTCCCCTGCTCCCCTGCTGCCTATTTGTATCAACCTTAAAGTGAAACGGTATGACTTCTGACTCCTGACTCCTGACTTCTTCTTCATTTTTGATTTTTTCCTCTCCATTCATAACCAATTACCTACGAGAACATAAGGTGCCCAATAGTACGGATGTTTGAAGAGAGGATTTTGTAACATCTTAACTTGGGCAAGCTTAAAGGCTTCTGTTTTCGAGATGTTGGGTGAGTTTAACTGTTTGTAGAACTCACCCATGATTTGAGAAGTTGCTTCGTCGTCTACTGTCCAAAGTGATGCCAAAGTACTGCGTGCGCCAGATCTCACAGCCACTCCAGCAATTCCTAATGCGGCTCGTTGATCTCCTGCAGCAGTTGAGCAAGCACTCAGAACAAGTAGCTCGATCGCACCTCGTTGATTAGTTTCTCTGGTTTTAAGTATGCCGTTTAACTCGTTGACATTGACGTTGCCATCATAAGTCACAATGTAGGTTTCTTCTGCCTTAGAGCTAAATGTACCGTGAGTTGCTAGGTGAACCACAGGCGCATTCAACGACTTCACAGCGTTTTCAATAGCTTCTTTAGTAAATTGCTGATTAATTAGCACACGAGTATTTGAACGTTCGGACTTGATTGCATCCAGTTCGTTTTTAACATTAGGCAATGGCGGAAAATTACTGCTGCCTTCGCTTAAGCCACCAGCAATGGTTCGCAGTTGAGTGCGAGCTATGGGTTGAGGGTTTAATAGTTCTAAACCGGGTGTTAGAGAAACGTTATACTTCTCAATCAAATACTGCTTCCCGTCGTGCAATGCTTCCATGGGAATATTTCCCAGTGGATTGTCTAAGACAAATACCAGATTTTTGATTTGGTGCTTTGTCAATTCAGATTCTATCGGTCGGATAATCCAGTCGTATACTTTTTGGGATGAGGACATAAAATCAAAAGTTGCTCTAGTTTCCAACTTTTGCCGCATATCTATGATTGTCTTTTTAAGATCCTCTTGGTTGACAGATATGGAGCGATGAAGTAAGATCGGAACCTGTTTTTGAGCGGATGATGAAGAAGGTAATGAAACAATGACTTCTAGCCGATCAGACAAAACCACCGGATAAATCACTGCTGCTGTGCGATCAACCTGATCAATATTGACAGGTTTAGCATTGATACAGGCTCTGCGGAAGAAATTGTCCAGTTCAGCTAATCGTAGCGATTCTATGACTTTTCTGGCTTGATCAAGAGACTCTGGAGAGTCTGGATTAGTTTGACGATCTAGGAGTAAACTCACCAGTTCGCGATAGACTGGCTCCACTCCTTCTTTAAAAGAATATTGCACATCGGGATTGATGTTGACTAAATCGTTACGCAAAGTTTTGAGATTATCAACAGCTTTGGTATATGCAGCGATCGCTCCGGGCTGATCTCCTCTTTTCTTCAGTATACGACCCAATTGCCATTGCCACCGATAGCCAATGTCTGGTGCTTGGATACTTTCAGCAAGCGCTAAAGCCTCCTGAGTCCGTTTTTCTGCTGAGGGTAAATCCTGCCTCTGTTCAGACAATCCTCCCTGAGTGCCTAAGGCGTATGCTTCGGCACGCTTGTCTCCCAAACTTTTCGCTTGTTCAATAGCTGTTGCTCCGATATTCTCGATCTCAGTCCATTCTGGAGTTATAGCTGTTTGAGCAGTGAGTATAGGTTGCAAGCTTTTCGGATTTTTTGTGTCTTCGTCCTCTGTATCTTGTTGAGGGCAATTCGGATTTGTTGCCACTAGATTCGCCTCAGTTCTTTGTTTGAGACAAGCTAAAGTTTGAGTGACATTGATCAGAGCATAAATAGTCTTATGATTGGGAGGCAAGGTTGCCAGCTGAGATTGAATTTGCGGCAATAAAATTTGAGCATCAGTCCATCGATTTATCTGTACAAGCAAGCGCAGTTGATTCAGTTGCGCTTGTAGTCGCGTTATTGGTGCTCCAGTTGCTGCTGCTTGTTCGTAATGCTGTAACGCTTTGTTAGTGGATTCTTCTTTGCGATCGCTGGTGCTTCGTAGCGCTTGAGCCGTGTTTCCCAAACTCAACTGAATTTGGGCCATCAATTCGGGAGAGTTTAGTTTAGAAGCGACTTTTAAACTTTGCTCCAAAGCTTGCATGGAACCAATATTCTCAAACCCCTGATTTGGTTTCCTCTTTACAACTTCTCGCAACCTTTGTTGTAAAGCTTGTTGAGAATTAAACGGTATGCTAGGC
>JAQYWP010000801.1 GCA_029379285.1 Rhizonema sp. PD38 | reverse complement strand
TAGATTTACAGGATTACAAAAAAAATCTGAAAGTGTTTTGCGTTTCTCTATACTTTCTTCTAAAGTCAGGTCTTCATCATATTTATCTACAAATTTTGCAAAATCGTTTGGCAATAATCCACAGCGAGTGTATAAAGGTGATTTTGCTGTAAGCTTACATTGAATTCTCCCAGTATATTTATTTTCATTTTGAGGTAAATAACAATTTTTTTGAGGTAAAAATTCATGTAGCATCTCAAGGATTTTATTTGGTAATTCTACAAAATTATAAGGAGCTTTTGCTTTTATATCTTCAGATACATGATTTATATGTCTTGGTAGCATTCCTTAATTCCTTTTTAGTAGTAAGATTAACGAGGCGACTGAGATAAATACGAGCTAAACCAGTTTCCTCCTCAGTGTCAATATAATGGCGAACAGTTAAACGTAAGGGACGATATAATGTTTGAGTTTTGTCAAATTGAATGCCTATTAAAGGTACAGCATGACGCAAACCCTGTTGACCATCTAATACCAAAGTAAAGCCATTAAGCTCTTTATCTGCTTGCGTCCCCCAAAGAATTTGGTCTTCGGGAAGAATATATGTATCTTTTTCATCTTGCACAAGACGAGCTTGAAAACCCTCATCAGTTTGCCAAAGCATTACTTCTGCATTTTCACCAAAAGCACGACACTGTTGTAGGGTGCAAGAGCGTAATTTAGGCAAATGAGAAAATGCACTATCTGCAGTTACCAACTGTCCATCCCGAAATTCGCCCCATATGACGTCACCAACAAACTTGGGACTTTCTAGTTCATCTGCTCTATTCACACTAAAATCGTAAACTGTTATTTCAGTTGAATCATCCCTTAGTTCTGCATCCTTGTCTTTAAACCAAGAACGAGGTACAGGTAGCGTCCGATTTCCTTGCTGACTTAGCAAATATGCATTTAGATAGCATGTGCTTTTAGCATCAAAAAATAGGTTTTTAACTGCATTATTGCTCAAATCAAGCCCTGATAATTGATGCTGCTGCATGTAGCGACCAATTATTGCACCCCGAATCATGCTACCGGGAATAAAGCTATAAGATACATCACTATTTGGGTCGCCTTGAAACGAAGTCGCAAGCAGTGGTTGTTAAGTATGCAATGAAAAAGTAATTATCTTCACGTAACTGGCTCCCGAACTTTACCAAACAAGCTGACATACTGTTGTGTAATTTCTTCTCCCGCATTATTATGCAGAGTACATCGTACATGTCCCCGACCTCGGTTACGTCCACTTCCTACATGTCGAAGTGCTAGTACGCCTACTGCTAAAATTGACAACATTTCATCACTAGGTTGATTTTCAAACAGTAAATCAGCTTTGAATTCAAGTTGGCGTATAACGACTCTGAAAGAACGTAAACTTCCTTCATTCGCCGTACCTGTTTGGGAATCAATTGCAGTTTGGCGACGGACAGTAGTTAAAGATTCTAAAACTTCTTCCTTTGTCAATTGATTATCTTGAATTTGCCAAGCAACAGCTTCCCGTAAATCATCTGGCAAGCAAGCATCCCCTACGTGCATTGCTGCGATTGTTCCCAGAGTACTGCCTGGTGTACCGAAAAGAGTGCAAGCAAGATTTTCCCAATATAAGCGATTAGAATTTTGTAGAACTGCAATTAAGTTGTCACATTCTTCGGTTAACAAACCCTTAAGCGTGCGTCCGCGCAAGTAAGGAAATCCACAGGAATCATGCTCAACTTCCTGGTCAATTAAACCAGCTACACCATCCCCTCTGCCGAAAGTCGTATCATTGAGTAATTCAATTTTCAGTTGATAGATGATAATCACCTAATCCCCCAGTTTAATGTAAAATTCCATAGCTTCAATAGCATCAAAGTAGCCACAAATTCCATCTTTCCAACCATCACTAGCTAATTGTTCGCTTTGACCGCTAGATTCGGGAAATAATGGTAGCTGTGGCAATTTATAAGCACATAAAAATTCTTGAATAGCATTAATAGAGCCTTTGCGTAAAACTTCTCGCAGAGCCATGACTTTGTTGTGGCATTCTTTCCAGTCTTTTCCTTCCTTAAACTCTTCCACAACTTGAGTGAAACCTTCCCACGTACGCCATTCCCTGTTATTGTTTTGTAACCGGATAGGACGCATTGCTAAGGTCTAAACTTTACTGCCATGATTAACTTGATATTCACGCTGGCGAATCTCGGAAATAGAACCGATTAACTTACTTCTTGCACCAACATCTTATTGCGAAAATAAAAGACCAAAAAGCCTATGGTGCCGTTGGTTGGCCACTACCGATTTATCCCTTATTGAGAAGGTGCAAGATCTGAGTTAATCCACTTGCTGCTAAATGCCAATCTATAGCAGAAAAATAATCTGCTCCATATTCTTGTCGCTCGTCCTTAACAAATGTCTTGGCTTCTTTACATAGATTTTCACTAATTTCATATGCTCGTACAAAAGGATAATGAGTTTTAACCACACAAACACCTGCACAAGCCGTTAAAGGTTGACCATCAGCTACAGGTTGTTTTTCAAATGCTTTAAGAAATAAAGCTGCTAATTCTAGTCCTAATCTTCCTTCACAAACAAACGTAATATCATCACCGCCATAAACTAAAGGACGAAAAGGAAGATAATATTTAGCATTTAAATTAAATTCTCCCAGTTTACCTACAACCTTTCCTTGTTGAATTGACTTGATAATTACCTGTGCTACTGCTTTCAGCGCGTTTAAACCAGCTTGCTCAACACTTTTAGAAAAATCGCGTATTCTTTGAATATATTCTCGATTATTTTGTGCCTCCTTACCATACTTTTGAAAACGCTTTCCCATGCCATTACCATCAGCATGAACAATAGCAGCATAGCTAGATTCGCCATCAGAACGACCAAGATGGTCAGTTCGGAAAGGAAATTGATAAATCTTTGCGTCAACGACTTCTGCAAAAATATCTTGTAGTTTTTGATTAGCTTTAGAAACAGCTTTTAATTTTTGTTTAGTTTCAGTGGAAATCAAATAGCTATCTACTTCTTCTTCCTCGTTATAGCGTATATATTTGTCACTGCTATCTACAGCAGGAAGCTGAGTTGAGTTACAACTAGTAGTTACACCCAATCCCAATAAAGGGACAGAAGGAATCCGTTCAGATTTTTGACTTTCTATCTCATCTTTTTTTTAACTTCTCAACTTCCGAAGATAAATTGTTGCTCTCCCAATCAAAGTCTTTATGAGCAACTAAAAGGTTGACTCCTGGCGCTTCTTCCAAAACTGTCTTACTTAATATGTGAGTAAACCTGAGAGCAATTTCGCGTGACTTAAATAATAGAAGTGCATTACCGCCAGCAGCATAGATTAGTTCTGCGTTGAATTGACTGTTTTCTATTGCCTCTTCTTGAGATTTTTTCGGAATATCCAATTTTAGTAATGTTTCTTCAACCCATTCTCGTGTAGATTGAGATAATAAATAAGAAGCTCCAATATTTTCGCGTAGACGGTTGCTACTGAAGATATAATTCTGTTTACCTGTTGTATCAACTACAGTTACAGTAAATTGTGTCATTTTGCCTCCCGATCAACTTGAGCAATCCAATTAGTAATTTCTTCAGGTAACTTTGTTAAATGTTGGCGTCCAAACACAGCATTTTTTTTATCATTAGTAGAAGCCACAATTTCGGCTTTAAGGGTATCTGGTTCTTGATTGCAACAAATCAAAGCTACTCTAGCTTCATCTCCTCCCATTTGTCTTGCTCGAAGGTATGCTTCAAAAAGCTTACTTTTGCATAAACTTCTGTCACTCGTCGTTGTACAAGAAATAGCAAAAAGTTGATAGCCCCGCGTAAACGCGATATCAAACTGAAATCCATTTCTCGTACCCATAAGAGGGATGATAAAATTCATTCCATAGTCTTTTATCAATTGCTTTTCAGCAATAGTTTTAACTTGCTCTAATACATAATGTTCTAGCCATAAACCATTAATCCACTCACAAAAATATTTAGGTTCTTGGAAAAATCCTGTTTTTTGGACTTGTTCTAACGAAAGTTTATCGTTACTTGTAATAAAATTTTCTTGCTGAAACGCTGAAACAATTTCTGATGGTAATCCATCCAAAGATGTTGATACTTCCATCAAAGATGTCTTGCACTTCCAATCTCCTTTACCGTTGGATTTTTGCTGATACGCTTCTTTGCGAAAAACATTGTATACCCAATCAAACCACTGCTTTGATTTAGTCTCTTGCTTCAGGACATTGGCAAGTTCTGTTGCTAATTTTGGTAATTGTGCTTGTTGCGTAGGATTTGGCTTCAACTTCAAACCATGTAGCTCGAAGATTTTTACAAGTTTAATTGGCAATGTATCTGGTTTTATTTTTAAGCGGATGCGCTCGTTGTCTTCTCTGTCAATGCATATCTCTAATCTCCGGGCGTCGAGATAGCTAAAAATAATATCTGCACGCTGCCTATATG
>JAQYWP010000800.1 GCA_029379285.1 Rhizonema sp. PD38 | reverse complement strand
CAAGGGCAGCGCTGTGCGGGGGTTCCCCCCGTTGAGGCGACTGCCTGTGCCAAGGCAGCCAAGAAAGGAGTTCCAGAAGATATGTAATCTTACACCGGGAAGGGAGTAGGTTAGTAAGCTGTTCTGTATTTCAATTCGATTTCCAGAAATTTTTCCCACCGGACCTGCATAATCTTTGAAGTTATACATATATAATTTAAACCTACATATAAGTAGCAGTAAAAAATCAAAAAAAGGAAACTATGCACTATCGAGTTTCTACTTTGATATCTTTAGCATTAGCAATTTTTGCTTTTGAACCAAAAGTCCTGGCGGAACAGGTGAAGCCTCCTGCTACATCTATGTTGAGAACTCAGATTCTCATCTCACAGAATTACCCACGTGTAGTTAGATTACAGGCTGATTCAGGACCAGATAGAAGAGGGCTTTGGCGATTCTACAAACCAAATAATGTGTCAGAAGACGCCATGAGAGCACAAGGTTGTGAATATGCTGGTAATGACGGCTCGCTATGGCGTTGTCCTCATCCTACTATTGGAGTAACAGTGGGTGATGGTCGTTCGCCTTATTATGGAAATGGACGTTACGATCAACGTTCTCCTGATTACGATAACGGACGTTATGATCGACGTTCTCCTGATTACGATAACGGACGTTATGATCGACGTTCTCCTGATTACAATAACGGACGTTACGATCGACGTTCTCCTGAGTACGGACAAGCATCACGTAGACTGCGGGCAGAGTCGGGACCAGATAACAATGGGCGTTGGCGATTTTATAAGCCAAGTGATGTCTCGGATGATAGTATGCATGCACAAGGTTGCAGTCATGTTAGCACCAGCCCACCAGATTGGCGTTGTCCTAACCCCTCTATTAGAGTGGAAGTCAATGGTAGATGATCATAAGAAAAACGTAGCTAGGTAAGAAAGGAGTTGATGTAGGGGCGTCCACCGATACTGCCTTCTTTGTAAGGTAAGGCTTTGCGCCTCTAGCAGGGACTTCAACGAACACATCATTAAATTGTTGAAGATGTCTATTGTTTACTTGTTCCCATTAGTGAGCGAATAATTACTCATAGCCAGATTCAGAATTCGTGAGCAATAGTACTTACAAATTTATCTTTTTGTGGATAAAAATAAATTTGTTCTTTTTTCAAATCCATAAACTCATAATTCCTGTAAGTTGGTGGTATCAATAGCCTATCATCAGCTATGCAGAAACCAATTCGCATTCTATTACAGACGACTATTCCCACTACAGAAGATGACTGGAATATCCAGCGTTTCTCAATGCTACAAGGATATTTAGCCTCGTTGCAAGACAAAGCCGGAAACCCTTTATTTGAAGTAGCAGCACGCGATCGCAATAATGAAGCAGATGATCCCATATTAAGCAATCTTGACAGTTCTGATTTTGATGAACTATGGCTGTTTGCTGTGGACATTGGCGGCGGATTGACCGAAAAAGAGGTAGGGGCGATCGCTCGCTTTCGTCAACGCGGTGGTGGTATGCTTGTAGCGCGTGACCATCAAGACTTAGGATCTTGTCTGTGCTATTTAGATGATATTGGTAGTGCAAACTACTTCCACAGTAAAAATGAAGACCCGGATGAATCTCGACGCTGCATTGACGATCCCTACACAACCAACATTTCTTGGCCTAACTACCATTCACAGAAGCAACGGCGACTATCAAATAATTACTCCAACAAAACCCGTTCATGAGCTTTTACACAAGGTAGGTGCATCAGGTGAAGCAATAGAATTTTTCCCAGCGCATCCTCACGAAGGTGGTGTGGGAGTCCCCTCTAATGCAGAGAATGCGCGAGTCATTGCTACTGGTAAAAGCAAAATTAGCGATCGCTCTTTTAACCTTGCCGTTGTCTTTGAAAGTACCGAAGATGTAAAGGGACGTGCTGTAACTGAATCAACCTTCCACCATTTCGCCGATTATAACTGGGATATTGAAAAAGGCTGTCCCAGCTTTGTTGAGGAATCGCCAGGTGATGGGATGAAAAACGAGCCACGCGCTTTAGAAGATATCAAAACTTATGTCCGTAACCTAGCCTTGTGGCTGGCTCGAAAAACTGATGGTGAGATATTGCGATGAGCGATTCTCTCGCCTGAAAATGTATAAAAAAATACACTTAATTTTGAATGAATATTCATGTAATACTAATTCTCTATGAAGCTGCACATTATTATCCCTCCTAACATTCCCTTAGTAAGATGAAGTATCATAGGCAGTGAAGTCCTTTATATACATATTCATATGGAAACGGTATAAGAGGCTCATATTTTGCACCATCATCTTGTTGCGAACATCAAATTTCAAAAGGGTGATGATTTCTTAAGGTGGGTACTGTCTACTTAACCCTTATTTATAAGATGCAAGATATCAGTCAAGGTCCTTGTAGAATGTATACTATCTAAATAGTATAGCAAAATTCTATGTCAAATAAAGAACCTTGGCTTGCTGTCAATTTATCAAAGATTTTTCCTGGGTTAGGGCAGATATATTCAGGTAAAAAACTCAAAGGATATTTAATTGTATTTTTTTATTTAATTTTATCTATAATTGGATTCTGGCAAATACTTAGTGTAGAAGGAAACATTGTTATTGGTGTCGGAATTTTACTAACAACTATGCTACTTTGGTTTGTCAATCTTTTCGATGCTTATGTTAGTGCGAAAAGTAATAATACTAAAGAATTTGAAATTTTACGCCAGCAGAGTAAAGACCCTTGGCTTGCTATGTTCCTTTCACAGATATTTTTAGGAATTGGTCACTTTTATATCAAGCAATGGTTTTTAGGTTTAATCTTTTTCGTTTCCCTCTTAATTATTGCAAATACATCATCATTATTTTACCCAATTATACTAGCTTTTGTTGCCTATCTTTCATACGTCTTTTCGCCAGTTCATCGAGAAAAAAACTTCAATTTTGCAATTGTGACTGCTCTTTTGATAGCAATATCAAATTTGTCTTCATTTGTATTGGCAACGTATATATTTGAAGCCCGTTGGATGCCTTCTGCTAGTATGGAACCCACTCTACACGGTTCCCCAAATAAGTTGGAGGCAGATCAAATTCTTGTTGATAAGTTTAGTTACAGATTTTTTGAACCAAAACGTGGAGATATTATCGTCTTTTTACCTACTGAAGAGTTGCAAAAAGAAAAATATAAAGAAGCAATCATTAAACGGATAGTTGGTTTACCAGGTGAAAAAGTAGAATTGAGAGGCGACAGAGTTTATATCAATAACAATTTCTTCAATGAACAATATCTTACTCCTACTCAAGGAACACTCATTGATGTTTGCACATCAGGTAAGCAACCACCTTATTTGTCGCAACCTCAGATAATACCACTTAATTCTTATCTGGTGCTGGGTGACAACCGTAACAACAGCTACGATAGTCGATGCTGGGGCGCTGTACCCCGCGATCTGATTATTGGCAAAGCTTACAAAAGATTTTTGCCTTTCACGCGAGTTGCTTCTCTAAAATGAAGCGAGTAATCTGGTTGCGGTTGAGGGTTACATTGATAACGTTTCTGCCAATGTTGCCGTAAAAGTGAATCGCTTCATAGTTGCTGTTGATGAAGGAATTATCTTCGACTAGAATAGCACGCGTCATATCTGCATCTAACGCGTAGAACCTTTCTAGGCAGTGTCCTCGATTCAAGCGGGAATGTCTAGCCCTCTCCCACACATCTTAAACGTCTGTTTGTCAAGTACAATTTATACAAAATAAGTGCAATTGTCCTGCAATTACAAGTGCATAAGTTAGTTTTGCTAATCACTATAAAAATACAAGTTTGTACATTTGAAATTTTGTGCAGATCAATATCTCTAGTATTTATTACCTTTAAGTATTATGCACATCAGTATTACGGATAAGCTTAAAAAACGATTCCATGCGACTTGCGCTCTTCAGGGTTTGAAGATGAGTCAAGTAGTTAATGAGTTGATCGAAAAATGGCTAGAAAAACAACACAGTTCGTCAAATTGCTCAGACAAAAAGTAAGAGACTGGTGTCAAATCAGATACTCTGGCTATGAGTAAAACAGAGTGAAAAAACTATTTCAACCATTACTGGAGTAAGAAAATGGTACAAACAATCTTAATTTTGGCAGCAAATCCTAAAGGTACAACACCGTTACGTTTGGATCAGGAAGTGCGTGAAATTGATGCTGGATTACAGCGAGCCAAACAGCGCGAGAAGTTTGTCTTAAAACAGAAGTGGGCAGTGCGACCGAGGGATATTCAGCGAGCGATGCTGGATATTAATCCTTCTATTATTCATTTTTCTGGGCATGGAACGGGAGATGAGGGTCTGGTATTTGAAGATGAAACAGGTTCGGCAAACTCATATCTTGCACCTGGAAATTTGGATGTCAATTCCTTGACTAAGTGCCAAGTCTCTCAGGCGTTCAATGTGTTGTAAAAGAAGTAACAGCACTAATTGTGG
>JAQYWP010000799.1 GCA_029379285.1 Rhizonema sp. PD38 | reverse complement strand
AAGCAGGGTAAGCCAGTGGATCGGATTGAGGGTGTGTTGCAAGCACCGCAACTGGTGCAACACCTACAAAATGTGATTTAAAGATTATGGAGAATGGGTAATTGCTGATGGGTAATGAGTTATCGATTCTCACTTTGCTTAATACAAAGCATAACTCAATTAGCAATTACCACTCACTCCGCGCATAGCTAGTAAAGCTGTTCCATAAGCAGCTTCTGTATTTACCGGAGAAATCATAGGAACTTGGAGCCTTCGTGCCCTAATCGCTGTCCAAGTGGAGTTTACTGCACCACCCCCAGCTGTGTAAACACAACTCAGTCGCTCTGCGCCTAAATCCTGTAGCAACTCATATCCTCTGACTTCTATACGAGCTATACTTTCCAGTAACCCATGCAAAAATTCTACAGGGTTATCTGGGCGTGGTTCCATTCGTGGTGGCAGATTGGGATCGTTAATCGGAAAGCGATCGCCTGCTTTGAGCAACGGGTAATAATCCAACTTACTGATTTTGGATGCGTCAATCTCAGCACTTAATCTTTCTAAGTCAGCATTTGAGAAAAATTGCTGCAACACTGCACCTCCAGTATTAGAAGCACCTCCAACAAGCCATTTATCCCCCAACCGATGACTGTATATGCCGTACCTTGCATCCTCCACACGAGTACGGCTCAATAACTTCAGAACAAGTGTTGATCCCAGAGAAGTGACTGCTTCACCCGACAATTTGGCACCACTGGCAATAAAAGCGGCAATACTATCTGTTGTTCCAGCACATACCAGGCAATCACGACGAAAACCAAAATCGATGGCAATTCTCGGACTTAATTTAGCAATGGGAGTACCGGGAGTTATAACTTTTGGTAGATGAACTTGTATTTGCAGCTTTTCCAACCAATCTGGGTATCTTAATTCTTCCACGTCGTAACCCAGCTTTAAAGCATTATGGTAGTCACTAATCCCTAACTGCCCATGTAGGAGAAATGCCAGCCAGTCGGCTTGGTGCATAAAGTACTTGGCTTGAGTACTATTCGGCAATTGCAACATCCATAAAAGTTTAGCAAGACTGGAAGTTGCACTTATGACGGTATGATTCTCTGGCGCTATGCTTCTGAGGCGATCAATGACCAGTGCGCCTCGTGCATCATTGTATAGCAGTGGTGCATCTACAGGTTGACCAACAGCATCGCAGAGCAAGACAGTCCCAGAAGTCCCATTAATGGCGATCGCCTGAATTTCAGGTCGCAAAACTCTGGGAATTTGCTCGATTAAACTAAATAAAGCCTCTTGCCAGCATGCTCCCAAGTCAGAAGTCTCTGAAATTTGAAACGGATAACGAGCTTCTGTTTGTATGCTACCTTCCTGGTCAATCATGACAGATCTTGCGCCAGAAGTACCGAAGTCAATTCCTAAAAAAAAACCATAGAGGGGTTTGCTGTGAATTAAAAATTAAAAATTTATAAATATAGCACGAACACAAAATATGGTCTTGACAATTAAAATTTTTATTGCTAATACATGCACCGCCTGATAAAACCAACTCACTCAAGAATTGTTTTTTGCTGATTGGCAAAGCTTATATAATTGTAACAAAGTATTCCATTATCCCGGTAAAACGGTGAAAAGTAGTAGACGTGTTCAAAATATATTGAGACTTAGAGGTGGCGAACAATGTCAATATCAGATGGTCAAGTTTACATTGCTCTAGTGGTGGCGCTGATTCCTGGTTTCCTTGCTTGGCGGTTAGCAACAGAACTTTACAAGTAAGCCGACGCGCTTAAACTCATCTCCCGGATTTAAATCCGGGAGATTTTATTTTGGGTATTTGAGCTGAACTCTAGTAATTAAAACATTCATTGATTATACTTGTATTTCTAGTTACTTAAAAATTCAAGTGTGACAAGAGGGAAAAAATGCAGTAATATGGCAGCTAAATAAGTTTATTAACTGCGTAGAGGAACTGTTTGTCGGTGTGTTATTTATTAACACTCTTGAGCAAACAGAACTATGACTGTGTAGCAACTTACTCCCTTACTGAGAGAAGATTGTCTATGATTTCTAGTTGTCTGCCAAGGCAACTTTAAGAGGTTAATAACAGCAAGATAAATCTTTTTCTCCCCTGCTTCCTCTGATCGCCCCGGTCTATCCTGCTTGCCTTAGCCCGGCAATTTTGGGTTGGTAGATTACTAGCCTCCCCGAAGAAAGCGGCAAGCTGAGCGGGAGCCGCTCGTTCGTTTCCCCTTGGGAGAAATGAAGAAAAGGGAGAACACTGACGCTCGTGCCTCGCTACCGCTGACGCTCGAGGACTCGCTAACGCTGACGCTCGAGGACTCGCTAACGCTGACGCTAACGCTAACGCTAACGCTAACGCTAACGCTAACGCTAACGCTAACGCTAACGCTGACGCTCGAGGACTCGCTAACGCTGACGCTAACGCTAATGTCTAGCACTGCAAAGAGTAACAGTTGCCTGCCAATGGAACCCAAGCAGTATAGCCTCCCATTTGTATGTCTATGTGTATTTTTTTGCACTTAGCGGCAAGCGAGCACTTGTGCTATTACACACGCTCTCCCGAACTCCGAACGCGATTTTTTAAATAGGCAGTTTTTCAGTTGACAGTTAGCAGATAGCAATCAACATCCCTTATTCTATTCCAGGGTTATACTACCAGGTTTTGTGAGAGGTATTTTTCACTTTTTCTTTATAGTACAAAAATACCATAAAAGGTGCCAACCGTGCAAGAATTTTTCTCCCCGTTTTTTTTAAAACGAGGTTTTCAGGAGAACTTTTAATAAGAGCGAGAATATTATCAGTACTATGAACGCCTTTCAACCGTCTAAGCCTCCGGTACAACCGAGACAAAAACGCCGGGTTACTTCTCGACCTAAGCGGCATCTCCGCCAACGCTCTTACCAAGTCATGGCACTAGAGACAACAGCCAAAATAGGTGTTAACCTAGTAATTTCAGCAGCAGCAGCATCTACCTTGGCACAACTTCTGCCTTACCATTGGTTACAACAAGAAAAGTTACGAGAAATTCGTACAGAAGTCAAGCTAATGGATGGTCGTGTTAATGGATTGTACGCAGAATTTAACCGTGACTTTGATCCGAGTCAAGCAAAAAGCATTATGCAAGAACAAGGGTACCGATTTGATCCCAATCAGCGTCAAGTCGTTTTCCCAAAGGATACGACAGCAGTTGAAAGACCGTAGCTAAATTGATTCCGACTTGTATTTAGTACAGTTCGGCAGAAGTAACCAGACAGTGAGAAATAAGTTACAATCTAATTTGAATATAGATATTTCTCTCCTGTCTATCTTTCTGCTGAGGAATTGTGTTGAGTATCCTTTCAGCGAGGCAATTAAAGAACTTCCTTGCTACCGTCGATCCCGAGTAGAGCCGTAAGAATGTGGACAGTAGAGGTTTCTATCAGCACACTGGGCTTTTTTTCAATAGAGATGTTTTTATCGATTTAACAGTACGGACACAGCAGATCGTTTAACCAATTTTCAACTTGTATACGCAAGCGCCAACCCGGAATGTCTTTTTGACGATTATGTAAAGGTAGTTGCTGGAGGGCGCGGCGGTAATTGGCGATCGCGCAATTCCAGTCACCCCACATATGATAGGTTCTGCCTTGCTCAGCTAAAATATGACCTTCTAGTTGCCCAAAAAGCAGTGCTACCTCAAAATTTTCAATAGCTTCCTCGTATTGCCCCAAATCACGCAAGGTAATGCCCTTGTTAATCCATGCTCGCACATGGCTGGGATTTAAATCTAGAGCTCGCTCATAATCGACGAGGGCTGCTTTCAATTCCCCGCAAGCTGCATAGTAATTTGCTCGATTGTTATAAGCACTCGCTAAACTAGGATTAAGTTCTAGGGCAGTGTTATAGTCGCAAAACGCTTTATAAGTTTCACCACTTTGAAAATAAATCAACCCTCTGTTGTTATAATCTATGGCATTATGAGGATGGCGATAAATCAGCTGGCTTAAAAGAGCGATCGCTTCGGTGAAGTCTCCTTGTTGAGCTGACCTTAAAGCATCAGAGCGCAAGTTACTGTCATCTATTGCAACATTGCCGCTACTGTATGTTTTCTGTTGAGGTTTGCTTGTTTTATGTACAGCTAATTGGTAACGGTAATTATTATCGTCACCAGATGCAAAAAATGAGTGACTTTTCATATCATCCTGCTTGAGCTGCTGCTCTATGAGATAAACTTATATTTTTTTCTGGCTGGTGACTTTCCCTCTGTGTCACTTGTTAAGGTGTCTGTAGTTGAGTACTTGAGTGTGAGTGTAAAGGTTGAATGTTGTAACTCAAATAACCGTTTCGAGGGCATATACTTGGGTCAATACGGAATGTTTTATCAGTTTATACCATAGGCATCCGAATATGTATCAGTGTTTGTACTGAGTTGAGTCAAAGATGCCTCAACAGAGCGTTGAATTTCATTACTTAATACACTCTTATAAAG